>NZ_JBHTRF010000009.1:0-182636 GCF_042796115.1 Kitasatospora sp. NPDC056446
GGCTCCCAGTAGACGACTGGGTTGATAGGCCGGATATGGAAGCCCTGTAAGGGGTGGAGTTGACCGGTACTAATAGGCCGAGGGCTTGTCCTCAGTTGCTCGCGTCCACTGTGTTGTTCTGAAACAACGACCGCCCTGCCGGCGGGTCGACAGTTTCATAGTGTTTCGGTGGTCATAGCGTGAGGGAAACGCCCGGTTACATTCCGAACCCGGAAGCTAAGCCTCACAGCGCCGATGGTACTGCAGGGGGGACCCTGTGGGAGAGTAGGACGCCGCCGAACAATCATTCAGAAAAACCCCTGATCCATCATGGATCAGGGGTTTTTCGCATTTCCGGTGACGTATCGTCAGGGCATGGACGATCAGACAGCGGTCATTGCGGAGAACGTGCTCCGGCCCGGGCAGCGCGACGGCGCCCTGCGTGTGCTGGCGGAGGCCCAGGTGGTGGACGGCCGGGCTGCCGTGTCCGAGCAGGGCCGGATCCGGCTGCGTGCCGCGGAGACTCCGCGCCCGGGCGTCATCCACCTCATCGAGACCGAGACCAAGACCGAGTCCGAGAGCGGGACCGGCACCGGGGCCGACGTCGCAGCCGAAGCCGTCCTCGGCTACGGCCAGCTCGAAGTCCCGTCGGCCTCGACTGCCAACCCCGCCGCCGAGCTGGTGGTCGACCCGGCCGCCCGCGGCCGCGGCCTGGGCCGCCCGCTGGTGGACGCCGTGCTGGCGCAGGCCCACCGCGCGGGGCACGACGCGGTGGACTTCTGGGTGCACGGCGGTCATCCGGCGGCCCGGCACCTGGCCGGGGCGTACGGCGCCGAGCTGGTCCGCGAGCTGCGGCAGATGCGCCGGACCGGTCCGCAGACCGAGGAGGTGCCCGTCCCCGAGGGCGTCGAACTCCGTACCTTCCGTCCGGGCGAGGACGATGCCGAGTGGCTGCGGCTGAACGCCCTGGCCTTCGCCCACCACCCGGAGCAGGGCGCCTGGACCGAGCAGGACCTGGCCGAGCGGATCGCCGAGCCCTGGTTCGACCCGGCCGGCTTCTTCCTGGCCACCCGCGGCGGCCGGGTGGTCGGCTTCCACTGGACCAAGGTGCACCCGGCCGGCGGCTCCGAGCCGGAGCTCGGCGAGGTGTACGTGGTCGGGGTGGACCCGGCCGAGCAGGGCAGCGGCCTCGGCCGTGCGCTGACCGCGGCGGGCCTGCGCCATCTGACCGGTACCGCCGAGGGCGGGCGGGGACTGGACACCGTCCTCCTCTACGTCGACGCCGACAACCCGGCCGCCGTGCGGGTGTACGAGCGGCTGGGCTTCACCGTGCACGAGGTGGACCTGATGTACCGGGCCCGGTACCGCGGGGACCGCTCGGCCTAGCCGGTCGGTCAGCCCGCTCGGTCGGTCGGGCAGGTCGGTCAGCCGGTCGGGCAGGTCGGTCAGCCCGCCCGGCCGGTCGGGAGCGGCCGGCCGCGGGGGAGGGGCCGGGACGGCGGCGGCCCTTGCCCCGACCGACTCAGCTTTCCTCCTGGCCATGCGGTGTTTACCGTGGATTCAATTGCTGCCGCGAAGATCACAGGATGAAGTCCGTAGTGTCTCGCTCGTGCAGAGTCGACCGCCACGCACCGGCCGGTCCTGTACGGACCGCGCCCGGAGGCTGGGTGCTGTCCCCGGGTCCGGCCCGGGGCGAGGACGACGGCCCGCAGAGCCATTCGCGTCCGGACGCCGTCCTGCTGCTGGAGGAGCTGGAGCCCATGAGCATCCCCCGCCCCGTCTCTGCCGCGCTGTCGCCGACGGCCAGGATGTCCAGTGCGCTGGGCATCCCGCCGGAGCTGCCGGCCACGGACGAGCAGGAGTTCGAAGCGTTGCCCCAGGGCCGCTTCCTGGACCGTGAGCGCAGTTGGCTCGCGTTCAACGAGCGCGTCCTGGAGCTGGCCGAGGACCCGGGGATACCGCTGCTGGAGCGGGCCAAGTTCCTGGCGATCTTCGCCAGCAACCTGGACGAGTTCTTCATGGTCCGGGTGGCCGGCCTCAAGCGCCGGATCGCCACCGGGGTCGCCCAGCGCAGCGCGTCCGGCCTGCAGCCGCGCGAGGTGCTGGACCTGATCTGGACCCGCTCACGCGAGCTGATGGCCCGGCACGCGGCCGCCTTCCAGCAGGAGGTGCTGCCGGACCTCGCCACCGAGGGGATCGAGCTGGTCCGCTGGCCGGAGCTGGCCGAGAAGGAGCAGGCCCGGCTCCACACGCTGTTCCGGCAGAAGATCTTCCCCGTCCTGACCCCGCTGGCCGTCGACCCGGCGCACCCCTTCCCGTACATATCGGGGCTCTCGCTCAACCTGGCCGTCGTGGTGCGCAACCCGGTCTCCGGGCACAAGCACTTCGCCCGGGTGAAGGTGCCGCAGTCGCTGGCCCGCTTCCTGGAGGCCTCGCCCCAGCGGTACGTCCCGCTGGAGGACGTGATGGGCGCGCACCTGGAGGAGCTCTTCCCGGGGATGGAGGTGCTGGCCCACCACGCCTTCCGCGTCACGCGCAACGAGGATCTGGAGGTGGAGGAGGACGACACCGAGAACATCCTCAAGGCCCTGGAGAAGGAGCTGATGCGGCGGCGCTTCGGCCCGCCGGTCCGGCTGGAGGTCGAGGAGTCGATCGACCCCTACATCCTGGACCTGCTGGTGCGGGAGCTGAACATCACCGAGGCGGAGGTCTTCCCGCTGCCCGGGCCGCTGGACCTGACCGGGCTGTTCGGGATCGCCGAGCTGGACCGCCCCGAGCTCAAGTACCCGAAGTTCGTGGCGGGTACGGCCCGCGGGCTGACCGACGTGGAGTCGGCCTCCCAGCCCGACATCTTCGCCGCGATGCGCGAGCGCGACGTGCTGCTGCACCACCCGTACGACAGCTTCTCCACCTCGGTGCAGGCCTTCCTGGAGCAGGCCGCCGCCGACCCGGACGTCCTGGCGATCAAGCAGACCCTGTACCGGACCTCCGGCGACTCGCCGATCGTCGACGCGCTGATCGACGCGGCCGAGTCCGGCAAGCAGGTCCTGGTCCTGGTCGAGATCAAGGCGCGCTTCGACGAGCAGGCCAACATCAAGTGGGCCCGCAAGCTGGAGGAGGCCGGCTGTCACGTCGTCTACGGCCTGGTCGGGCTGAAGACGCACTGCAAGCTGTCGCTGGTGGTCCGCGAGGAGGGCGACACCCTGCGCCGCTACTCGCACGTGGGTACCGGCAACTACCACCCGAAGACGGCGCGGGTCTACGAGGACCTCGGCCTGCTGACCTCCGACCCGCAGGTCGGTGCCGACCTCTCGGACCTCTTCAACCGGCTGTCCGGCTACTCGCGCCGCGAGTCCTACCGCCGTCTGCTGACCGCCCCGCGCGGCCTGCGCGACGGCCTGGTCTCGCGGATCCACAACGAGATCGCCAACCACGCGGCGGGCCGTCCGGCGTACGTCAAGCTCAAGGTCAACTCGATCGTCGACGAGGCCGTGATCGACGCGCTGTACCGGGCCTCGCAGGCCGGGGTGCCGGTGGACGTCTGGGTGCGCGGGATCTGCGCCATCCGTCCCGGCGTGCCGGGGCTGAGCGAGAACATCCGGGTCCGCAGCATCCTGGGCCGCTTCCTGGAGCACTCCCGGGTCTTCGTGTTCGGCAACAACGGCGATCCGGAGGTCTGGATCGGCAGCGCCGACATGATGCACCGCAACCTGGACCGCCGGATCGAGGCGCTGCTGCGGATCACCGATCCGGCGCACCGCGCCGAGCTGTCCGGGCTGATCGACCTCGGGGTGTCGGACGAGACCGAGTCCTGGCACCTCGGGCCGGACGGGGCCTGGACCCGCCACTCGCTGGACGCCGAGGAGCGCCAGCTGCGGCACGTCCAGGACCTGCTGATCGACTCGCGCCAGCGCCGCCGGGCCGCCACCGCGCGCTGACGCGTCCACTGATGCGAAGCCGCCGGGGCAGCCGGCCCTGAGGACTCTCGAAGGGCAGCTGCCGCCGGCGGTCGGCCACCAGCTCCGGGGACGGCCCCGGGGGAACGGGGATCTACCACGCCATGACCGATGCGCCGATGACGGCCCAGGCGGCCTCCACCGCGACCGCCGGGGACATCCTTGCCCGCCACCTCACCGCCCAGGCGGGCGCCTTCCTGCGCGCCCTGCCGCTGGCGGTGGGCGAGGTCGGCGCCAGACCCGGGACGGCCTCCGTCCTCCCGGCGGCGGGCACCGCGGACCTGCTGCGGGCCGTCCGGCGGATCGGCGGGCTGCTGCACACCTTCGGCTCGGTCTTCGAGCAGAGCTGGGCGCAGGAGTCACGCACCGAACTGCGCTGGCTGCTCAACCTGCTGGCGCTCGAACCCGGCTACGTCCGCCGCTCGGCCCGGCTGCTGGGCGCACTGGACTCGCTGAGCGGCTCCGACCCGGACGGGACGGGCATGCTGACCGGCCACGCGGGCGCCCCCAAGGCGCGGGCGCTGCTGGACCGGCAGCTGACCCTGGCCAGGACGCGGGCGCACTCCACTGTGCTCCAGGAGCTCCGCTCGGCGCGGCTGCACGCCCTGGCGGACCGGATGACGCTGCTGGTCGGCGAGGCGCCGCTGCTGGAGTCGGCGGCCGGCCGGGCCCCGGCGGTGCTGCTGCCGCACGCCGCCGCCGCGTTCGCCGCGCTGTCCGCGACCGCCCAGCAGCTGCCGCTGCACCGGGCCGCGACGCCGTACGGCGGGGACGGGATGCGCCGGCTGGGCGCGGTCCCGGCGGCCCGGGGCGCGGTGGACGCGGACACGGCGCTGGCCGCCGACGACGCGCCCTGGGCCCGGCTGCGGATCCTGGTGAAGCGGGCCCGGTACGCGCTGGAGGTG
The DNA here is from genome assembly GCF_042796115.1 of Kitasatospora sp. NPDC056446. Lineage (NCBI taxonomy): Bacteria > Bacillati > Actinomycetota > Actinomycetes > Kitasatosporales > Streptomycetaceae > Kitasatospora > Kitasatospora sp. NPDC056446. Next base: position 4,841 of record NZ_JBHTRF010000009.1, read on the forward strand.
TGCGGCCGTCCGTCCTCCGAGCTGGACGAGCTGGACGCGGTGCTGGCCCGGCAGCAGGAGGCCGCGGACGCCGCGGTCACCGCCGCCACGGCGGCGCGCACCCCGCGGATCACCCCCGCGACGGCGTACGTGCTGGGCGTGGTGCACGCCGACCAGCGGCGGGAGGTGGAGTCGGCGAGGTACGCGTTCGGCCGCCGGTGGCCCGACCTCCCGCCCGGCCCGGACGGCTGGCTGGAGCTCCCGGCCGGGTCCTGGGCGCACTCCGCGGCACCGAGGACGGTCTGAGGTGGGCGGGCGCCCGGCAGCGGGACGGGCGGCCGCGGAGTCCGGGGCGGGGACCGGGGCGGGGCGTCCCCCGGTGGTCCTGGCGGCGGGCGCGGTGCTGTGGCTGCCGGGCCGGCTGAAGAAGAGCGGCCGGCTGGGGCGGCCGCGGATCGCGCTGATCCACCGGCCCAAGTACGACGACTGGAGCCTGCCGAAGGGCAAGCTCGACCGCGGCGAGGGCATGGCCGACGCGGCGCTGCGCGAGGTGTGGGAGGAGACCGGGTTCCGCTGTCTGCTCGGCCCGGAGCTGCCCGCGCAGCACTATCAGGTGCAGGGCCGTCCCAAGGAGGTCCGGTACTGGGCGGCGGTGCCGTCGAGCGGCGCCTTCCGGCCCAACCGGGAGGTGGACCGGCTGGAGTGGCTGCCGGCCGGGAAGGCACGCGCACGGCTCACGTACGACCACGACCGGGTGCTGGTCGACGCCCTGCTGGCGATCCTGGGGGCGAAGCCGGTGCGGACGGCCGGCGGGCCGCCGGTGGAGGAAGCGTGGAAGTGATCTCGCCGCGCCCTCGCCGTGACGCAACCGTTACTACCTGACGTAGTTTCCTGCCATCCTTTCGAGGTTCACTCCCCGTTCACTTGCGACCGGCTGTCGTGTCACTTCCCCGGCTTAACTTCGGGACCACCGGAGGGCCGCACGGGCCCCGGACCACAGCAAACCCGCGCTTCGCCGTCCTCGTACGGCCCGCGCAGCGGGCATTGCCACAGAAAGGGACACCCAGTGAAGCTCCAGCGGAACGGCCGCTCCAAGGCCCTCGCGATCGGTGCCATGGCGCTCGTCAGCTCGCTGTCGCTCGCCGCCTGCGGCTCGGACAACAACAACACCTCGACCGCGGCCGGCTCCGGCGGTTCCGCCTCGGCCGGTCCCGCGATCACCTGTGGCAAGCCCGGTTCGCTGATCGCCGCCGGCTCGACCGCCCAGGGCACCGCGGTCGACGTCTGGAAGACCAACTTCAGCGGCGCCTGCTCCGGCACCACCATCAACTACCAGGGTGTGGGCTCGGGCGCGGGCATCCAGCAGTTCACCCAGGGCAAGGTCCAGTTCGCGGGCTCCGACTCGGCCCTGAAGCCGGCCGAGGTCGACGCCTCCAAGGCGGTCTGCACCGGCGGCCAGGGCATCGACCTGCCGATGGCCGGCGGTCTGATCTCGCTGGTCTTCAACGTGGACGGCGTGGACAGCCTGGTCCTGGACGGCCCGACCGCCGCCAAGATCTTCGACTCGCAGATCACCAAGTGGAACGACCCGGCCATCGCCGCCCTGAACCCGGGCGCCAAGCTGCCGGACGCGGAGATCCAGTCCTTCCACCGCTCGGACGACTCCGGCACCACCGACAACCTGACCAAGTACTTCGCCGCCGCCGGCAACGGCGCCTGGACCTACCCGTCCAGCAAGACCTGGGCGGCCAAGGGCGGCCAGTCCGCCAACGGCAGCGCCGGCGTCGCGGCCCAGGTGAAGCAGGTCAAGAACTCGATCAGCTACGTCGAGCTCGCCTACGCCCAGACCAACAGCCTGAAGAGCGCCTCGATCAACACGGGCGCCTCCAAGCCGGTCGAGGCCACCGCCGCGAACGCCGCCAACACCTTCGCCAAGGCCCAGATCGCCGGCACCGGCAGCGACCTGGCGCTGAAGCTGGACTACGCGACCAAGGACGAGGGCTCCTACCCGCTGGTCCTGGTCACCTACGAGATCGTCTGCGACAAGGGCAACAAGGCCGACACCCTCGACACCCTGAAGGCGTTCCTGACCTACACGGCCAGTGACGCGGGCCAGAAGGCGGCCGGCGAGAAGGGCTACGTCCCGCTCCCGAAGGAGCTGACCGACAAGGTCAACGCCGTCATCCCGACCCTGGCCTGACCCGACAGGACCACCGGTGGGGCGGCCCCGTGAGCGAGGGGGGCCGGGGCCGCCCCACCGGAGCGCACCGAACCCAGCACCACGTCCGGGGCACCGCCGCCATGGTGCCGTCCCCCTTCCCGGGGCGGCGCCACCAGACCGGAGTAGACCAATGACTTCATCCTCCCCTGCCGCCCCGCGAGGCAGGGAAAGCCGGCCGCGCGACAGCCGGGTCGGCGACAAGATCTTCATGAACCTCGCCCGGGGCTCGGGCATCCTGCTGCTGGTCATCATGGCCGCGATCGCCGGCTTCCTGGCCTGGCGCTCGGGTCTGGCCCTCAGCAAGAACGACGGAAACTTCCTGACCTCCTTCGAGTGGGCGCCGGACGCCCCGAAGCCGGTCTTCGGCATCGCCGTCCTGGCCGTCGGCACCATCGTGAGCGCCGTCATCGCGATGGCGATCGCCGTCCCGGTGGCCATCGGCATCGCGCTGTTCATCTCGCACTACGCGCCGCGCCGGATCGCCCAGCCGTTCGCCTACCTGGTCGACCTGCTCGCCGCCGTCCCCAGCATCGTCTACGGCCTGTGGGGCGCGCTCTTCCTGGTCCCGCACATGGACGGCCTGACCAGCTGGCTCAACGACTACCTGGGCTGGACGTACATCTTCGACCAGACCAAGTCCGGCACCCCGCGCAACCTGTTCACCGTCGGCATCCTGCTGGCGATCATGGTCCTGCCGATCATCACCGCGGTCACCCGCGAGGTGTTCCGCCAGGTGCCGCGGATGCACGAGGAGGCGGCGCTCGCGCTCGGCGCGACCCGCTGGGAGATGGTCCGCACCGCGGTGCTGCCGTTCGGCCGCCCCGGCATCATCTCGGCCTCGATGCTCGGCCTCGGCCGCGCGCTCGGCGAGACCATCGCGGTCGCGGTGGTGCTCTCCTCCAGCAACGTCCTCTCGCTGCACATCCTCGACGCGGGCGGCGGCACCTTCGCGCAGAACATCGCGCTGAAGTTCGCCGAGGCCGGCGACAACGGGCGCAACGCCCTGATGGCCTCCGGCCTCGTCCTGTTCGTCATCACCCTGCTGGTGAACGGTGCCGCGCGACTGATCATCGCCCGCCGCAAGGAGTACTCGGGGGCCAACGCATGACCGTCACCGCCGTCGTCGAGGACGCCCGACCCCTCGGCCGCCCGCTGACCGCCAACCGCCTGCCCAAGTGGGCACCGGCCGCCGTCGCCGCCGGCTCGATCGTCGCCGGCTGCGCGATCGGCGCCCTCGGGGGCCTGGAGAGCCACCTCCAGTGGGGCCTCATCTCGGCCGCGCTGTTCCTGCTGGTCAGCTACGGACTCTCGGCCCGGATCGAGGGCCGCCGGCAGGCCAAGGACCGCTTCGCCACCTCGGTGGTCTGGGTCGCCTTCATCCTGGCCGTCGTCCCGCTGGTCGCCCTGACGGTCTACACCGTCCAGCAGGGCATCCACGTGGTCGACGGGAACTTCCTCAGCCACTCGATGAAGGGCGTGCTCCAGTCCGGCCCGGGCGGCGGCATCTACCACGCCCTGATCGGCACCCTGGAGCAGGTCGGCCTCGCCACCGCGATCGCCGCCCCGATCGGTCTGCTGACCGCCGTCTACCTGGTCGAGTACGGCCGCGGCAAGCTCGCCAAGGCGGTCACCTTCTTCGTCGACGTCATGACGGGCATCCCGTCGATCGTCGCGGGTCTGTTCATCCTCTCGGTCTGGAACCTCGCGCTGGGCTTCAACTACTCCGGCTTCTCGGGCAGCCTCGCGCTGGCGATCCTGATGATGCCGGTCGTGGTCCGGTCCACCGAGGAGATGCTCAAGCTCGTCCCGAACGAGCTGCGCGAAGCCTCGTACGCGCTCGGCGTGCCGAAGTGGAAGACCATCCTGCGGATCGTCCTCCCCACCGCCATCGGCGGCATCACCACCGGTGTGATGCTCGCGGTCGCCCGCATCACCGGCGAGACCGCCCCGGTGATGATGCTGGTGTTCGGCGCCGACTACATCAACAGCAACCCGTTCGACGGACCGCAGCAGTCCCTGCCGATGTACATCTGGACGCAGTACTCGCAGGTCAACAACGACTACGGCTACGCCCGTGCCTGGGGCGCGGCGCTGGTGCTGATCGCCTTCGTGATGGGGCTCAACCTCATCGCCCGGGGCATCGCCCGCTGGCGCTCGCCCAAGAGCGGGCACTGAGCGACCGACTGACGTACGAGACAGACGAGAGAAGCAACGATCATGGCCAAGCGCATCGACGTCAGCGGACTGTCGGCCTTCTACGGCACCACCAAGGCCATCGAGGACATCTCGATGGCGATCGAGCCCCGCTCGGTGACCGCCTTCATCGGCCCCTCCGGCTGCGGCAAGTCCACCTTCCTGCGCACCCTGAACCGGATGCACGAGGTGATCCCCGGCGCCCGGGTCGAGGGCAAGGTCCTCCTGGACGACGAGAACCTGTACGCCTCCAACGTCGACCCGGTCGCCGTGCGCCGGGCGATCGGCATGGTCTTCCAGCGGCCGAACCCGTTCCCGACCATGTCGATCTACGACAACGTGATCGCCGGCCTCCGGCTCGCGGGCGTCAAGAAGAAGTCCGTCCTGGACGACGTGGTGGAGCGCTCGCTCAAGGGCGCCAACCTCTGGAAGGAGGTCCACAACCGGCTGAACAAGCCGGGGGCCGGCCTCTCCGGCGGTCAGCAGCAGCGCCTGTGCATCGCCCGCGCCATCGCGGTCGAGCCGCAGGTCCTGCTGATGGACGAGCCCTGCTCCGCGCTCGACCCGATCTCCACCCTCGCCATCGAGGACCTGATCGGCGAGCTGAAGTCGCAGTTCACCATCGTCATCGTGACCCACAACATGCAGCAGGCGGCCCGCGTCAGCGACCGCACCGCCTTCTTCAACCTGGCGGGCGTCGGCCAGCCGGGCAAGCTGGTCGAGCTGGACGACACCCAGCGGATCTTCTCCAACCCGTCGGTCCAGGCGACCGAGGACTACATCTCCGGCCGCTTCGGCTAGACCGACCGGACCCGTCACGAGCGGCAGTGCGGCGAGTGACGGAACGCGAGCTGTCCCGCGGTGCTGCATGGCGGTGCCGCCGCGGGACATGAAGAAGGGCCCGCCCCCGAGATGTGGGGGCGGGCCCTGTCAGTTGTTCACCCGCTCGCCTCCGGGGCGCTCGGACCCGGTGCCGACGGTCGGCGGGCGCTGCGCCACCTCCTGCGTCGGCGGCTTGGCCCTTCTCCCTTTCGGCACCGGCGCGCCCCTTTGGCTCGGGGCGGGCGGTCGGGGTGGCTCGGGGCTGATCGGGCGTTCGGGCCGGGTGATCAGCCCCAGAACAGGTGGACGAACCAGTACACCAGCGCCGCGACGATGGCGGCCGCCGGCATCGTGATGAACCAGCCGAGCACGATGTTCTTGGCGACTCCCCAGCGCACCGCGCGGATCCGCTTGGTGGCGCCCGCGCCCATGATCGCCGCGGTGATCACGTGGGTGGTGGAGATCGGCGCCTTGAAGACGAACGACGTGATGTACATGATCGCCGCGGACGTGGCCTCGGCAGCGAAGCCCTGCGGCGGGTCCAGCTCGATGATCTTTCGGCCGAGCGTCCGCATGATCCGCCAGCCACCCGCGTAGGTGCCCAGCGAGAGCATGGTCGCGCAGGAGATCTTCACCCAGACCGGGATGTCCCCGGTGGTCTGGTGGCCGGAGATGGTGAGCGCCATGACCACGATGCCCATGGTCTTCTGGGCGTCCTGCAGACCGTGCGCCAGGGCCATCGCGGCGGCCGAGGCGGTCTGGGCGACCCGGAAGTTGCGCTTGGCCTTGTGCGGGTTGGCCCGCCGGAAGATCCACAGGATCGCCAGCATCACCGCGAAGCCGCCGATCAGGCCGACGACCGGCGAGACCACCATCGGGATGACGATCTTGTCGATCACCCCGCTCCAGATCACGTCGATCCCGCCGGCCAGCGCCGCGCCCACCATGCCGCCGAACAGCGCGTGCGAGGAGGAGGACGGCAGACCGAAGTACCAGGTGACCAGGTTCCAGGCGATCGCGCCGACCAGGGCGGCGAACAGGATCGCCATCCCCTGGTTGCCGGTGGGGGTCTCGATGATCCCCTTGGAGACGGTGTGCGCCACGCCGCTGCCGAGGAAGGCGCCGGCCAGGTTCATCACGGCGGCCATCGCGAGCGCGGCCCTGGGCGTGAGCGCCCGGGTGGAGACCGAGGTGGCGATCGCGTTCGCCGAGTCGTGGAAGCCGTTGGTGTAGGTGAAGAAGAACGCAACGCCGATGACGGCGATGAGTGCAGCCATGTCCACGAGGGTCAGGACTCCTTGACGGCGATGGTCTCCACCGTGTTGGCGACGTGCTCGAACGCGTCCGCCGCCTCCTCAAGGACGTCCACGACCTGCTTCAGCTTGAGCACCTCGATGGCGTCGTACTGACCGGAGAACAGGTGGGCGAGCAGCTTGCGGTGGATCTGGTCGGCCTGGTTCTCGAGCCGGTTGACCTCGATCCAGTACTCGGTGAGGTTCGACATGCTCCGCAGGTTCGGCATCGCCTCGGCGGTGAGTTCGGCGGCCCGCGCCAGCACCTCGATCTGCTGCTCGATCCCCTTCGGCAGGGTCTGGATGTCGTAGAGGACGACCAGGTCGACGGCCTCCTCCATGAAGTCCATGATGTCGTCCAGCGACGAGGCGAGGCTGTAGATGTCCTCGCGGTCGAAGGGCGTGATGAAGGACGAGTTCAGCTGGTGGAAGACGGCGTGGGTGGTGTCGTCCCCGGCGTGCTCGGCGGCGCGCATGCGCTCGACGATCTCCGCACGGGCCGACACGTCTGATCCCAGCAGCTCCAGCAGGAGCTTCGATCCGACGACGAGGTTCTCCGCCGCGGCGGCGAACATGTCGTAGAAGCTCGTCTCCTTCGGGGTCAGGCTAAAACGCACGGAAATCTCCGATGTGCGGGGTACGGACTGAACGATGCTAGGTGCAACCAAGCGCAATCGCGCAAACGGGTGCCGGGAATGGAGCCGGAACCTCCCCTTCCGTTCGGCTGCCGCACCGGCTGACCCGGGACGCCCCGCCACGTGCGGACGCGAGCCCCCAGTCTGACGGAACCTCGCCCGGATTGTCCCCGTCGTGCGCGCGGAAGAGCCGGGTCGCCGCTCAGACGGGTGAACCGCCGGACGGCCCCGCCGGGACCGTCCGGCACATGCCGCGTCGGCGGTCGGAACACCACGGAAGGCCCCGGTGTTGGACACTTGTGGCCGACGCAGCCACCAGGCACTCAGACGAAGGCGGGGCCGATGACCACCACGCGAGCGCGCACCGAGCCGGATCACGCGCACGGGGCCGACCCGCACGCCGACCACACCGCACCCGCGGCCGCCGGGGCGCAGCAGGGCGGGCACGGCCCGCACGGCTACAGCGCGCAGAAGGACGCCCACCTCAAGCGGCTGCGCCGGATCGAGGGCCAGATCCGCGGCCTCCAGCGGATGGTCGACGAGGACGTCTACTGCATCGACGTGCTCACCCAGGTCTCGGCCAGTACCAAGGCACTGCAGTCCTTCGCGCTCTCGCTGCTGGAGGAGCACCTGCGGCACTGCGTCGCCGCGGCCGCCGAGCAGGGCGGCGCCGAGCTGGACGCCAAGGTCGCCGAGGCCACCGCCGCGATCAGCCGGCTGCTGCGCAGCTGAGCCGCCGGCAGCCACGAGTCCGGCCCCGGCTCGCGCCCGCCCGCGCCCGGCTCCTTGCCTCCGGCCCGGCCCCGTCAGCCGTCGGCCTCCCGGTCGGCGGGCCCGGGCTCGGCCCGGTCGAGCAGCACCTCGTCGATCCGTTCGGTCGGCAGCCGGTCGCCGGAGCTGGCCGTCGCGGCGATCATCAGCTCGCCGGCCAGCTCGATCTCGTCGAGGGCCGCGTCGTCGTGGCCGCCGCTGCGGCCGCCCGTGGACGACACCACCTGCACCACCCCTTCAGTGCCTCGCCAGCCCGGGCGGCAGCCACCCGACGTCCAGCCTAGGCACTCCGGGGCCCGTCCACATGGCACGGACGGGCCATCTCGGCGCCGCCGAAACGGGTGGCCATCGCTCCCCGGACGGCCACCCGCTACGGCGGCGCCCCGTTTCGCCCCGGCGCCGGAGCACTGCCGCAAGGGCCTACTTGGGGCTCTCCGTGGGCTTCATCTGGTAGATGTCCGAGGCCGACGGCTCGGCCGCCTCGACCGGCTTCCCGAAGTCCGACAGCGCGGTCGTCGAGGTCACCTTCACCTGGTCCTTGGCCTCCTTCGAACCGGCCACCCCGGCGAAGGTGAACACCTCGACCACCTTCCGCAGCCGGCCCTGGTCGTCCAGCCAGGCGTCGTACGGGACGTCCTTGACGGTGAACGTCTGGGCGCCCATCCGCAGGCCGTCCCCGCCCCGGCCGCCGGTCGCGTCGGCCGCCTTCGCCAGGTCCAGGGTGCCCCGGTAGTGGTGCAGCGAGACCCCGTCGACGGTCTCGGTGCCGACCGCCTCCGCCTTCTGCGCCCCGCGCAGCGCCCCCGCCGACGAGGCCGGGTCGGTGGCGCCGCTGCTGACCAGGTTGCCGTCCGGCAGCTGGCGCACGTCCAGCTTCACCCACTTGCCCTCGGGCACCTTGGCACCGCTGTTCTGCAGGTAGACGGTGCCCGGCAGGACCACCTCGACGATCTTCCCGGTGGTCGCCGCGCCCGGCGGCACCTGGACCTCCAGCCGGCCGATCCGCTTCACGTAGTCGTAGCCGCCCGTGCCACTGAACGAGGCCTTCTTCTCGGCGGACTCGGTGACCAGCTCGGTGGCGGTGTGCGCCGAACCGGTGCGGCCGGTGATGTCGGCGGCGTTGCGCACCGCCGTCAGCGGGTCCGCGGCGAGCTGGTCGGGAGCGTTCGACTGCTGGTCGGAGGAGCCCCCGCCGGAGCCGCCGGAGCAGCCGGCCGCCCCCGCCGCCAGGGCGGCGGCGAGCAGGGCGGCCCCGGCCGCCGAGCGCAGGTGCGGAGCCGGACGGCGCGCTGGCCGCCCGGTGCGCTGCTGGTCGGTCATCTTCATCCTTGCGCCAACCCCCTCGGGCCCGACTGCCCTGCCGGGACACCACCGGGTGGGCAGAGCTCTTGCCAGGCAAACGAGTTGGGGCACGAGGGGTTACGGGTGCCGGTGCTCCGGAAGGCGTCGCGCGGCGTGCCCCCGGCGGGTTACGGTGAACCACGTGCACAGTGAGCTGCCGGCCCCGCCCGGCACCACCCGGATGCCCGAGCACCGCCTCTCGATCAGCGAGCGCGGCTCATTCGCCTTCGCCAGCTGCAGCTGCGGCTGGTACGCGCCGGCCCGCCGCTCCCGTGACCTGGCCCGCCGCGAGGGGGCCGACCACCTCGCCGAGAGCGGCACCGAGCCGGACTGACGGCCTCGGCGCCCCGTTTCCGAACAAGGGCCGGGGACGGCGGCAGGAGGCAGGGGACGGTTCCGGTGCGGGTGCGGCCGGATCAGGCCGCGAGGTCGGACTCCGGCGGCTGCTCCTCGGTGCGCACCGCGCCGCGCCCCCGTCCGCGTCCCCGCCGGCGCTCCCGCGGCCCGGCCCCGCCGCGGGCCGCGCCGCCGCGCTCCGGTGCCCGGATCAGCGGGGCGACGGCCGTCCGGCCCAGCGCGTGGCAGAACGGCACCAGCACCGCCATCGCGATCGGCGCCAGCAGCAGCACCACCGCGACGGCGAGCGCGAAGCCGCCGATCACGTCGGTGGGGTAGTGGACGCCCATGAACATTCGGCAGAAGCCCTGGAGCAGGGCGAGGCCGCCCGCGATCCAGCCGAGCCTGCGGTTCACCAGGAACAGCGCCACCGCGACGCCCATCGTCATGGTCGAGTGGTCGCTGACGAAGGAGTGCGTGCCGGCCTTGCCGTCCACCAGCACCAGCAGCCCGGGATGGTCGACGAACGGGCGCGGGCGGTTCACGATCGCGGCGATCGGCAGGTTGGCCAGTTCGGCGATGGCGACCGAGAGCGGGACCCAGAGCAGCCCGGCGACCGCCACCGGCGCGTCCGGGCGGCGTCTCGCCTGGAGCCAGGCCACCAGGCCCAGCATCCCCAGGCCGATCAGGATGCCGTACTCGCCGATCCACGAGACCAGGTGGTCCAGCCACTGCGGGGAGCGCTTGGCCAGGCCGTTGACGGCGTAGAGCAGACCGAGGTCGGGGTTGGTCGTGTCGGCAAGCGGCGTCGACACGCCGCACCTCCTTCTGCTCCGCAGCTCCTGGTCGTTCCGGCCGGGCCCGCCCGGTGCGGGATGGTGACGAGGGGCCACCGGAAGAAACGTCATTTCCGGGGGACAGCGTTCCACGGAAACGCGCAGTTATGGAAACTTGACTCAGCGTCCACAGGGCGCACACAGGTCCCGGGCGCCCGGGACCTGCCCCTGCCTAACGGCCCGCCCCCGTGGGGGTCGGCCCGGTCGGCGCGGGAGGGGCCGCCACCGCGCTGCGGGCGGGTGCCGCCGCGGCGTTGGCCTGGGCGCCGCCCTGGGCACCTCCCTGGGGTCCGGCGGGGCTCGTCGGCGCCGTCGAGCCGGGCCGGCTCGGGGCGTTGACGGACCCGTCGTTGTTCCGGGTCGGCAGCGCCTGGGCGCCGTCCGAGGTGACCCGGGTCGCGCCGATGTACTCCCTGCTGTCGATCTTGTCGTAGCGGATCACCGCGCCGGTGTGCGGCGCGTTGATCATGTAACCGCCGCCGACGTAGATCCCCACGTGGTGGATGCTCCGCGGATCGCCCAGGTCCGTCGCCCAGAACACCAGGTCGCCCGGCCGCAACTGATCACGCGACGGGTGCGGCCCCGCGTACCACTGGTCGTTGGCCACCCGGGGCAGGGTGATGCCCACGCTGGCGTACGCCGCCTGGGTCAGGCCCGAGCAGTCGAACCGCCCGTTCTGCGAGGGCAGGCCCTCGCCGCCCCACAGGTACGGGGTGCCCAGCTTGGTCTGCGCGAAGTAGATCGCCGCCGCCGACTGCGCGGACACCTCCAGCGGCGCCGTCGGCGCGGTGAAGCTCCGGGCCATCGCCTGGATGCTCCGCACGTACCCCTGGGTCTCCTTGTACGGCGGGATGCCCCGGTTGCTCGTCACCGCGTACGGGCCGGCGTTGTAGGCGGCCAGCATGTTCGCCTGCGGATCGCCCGGGACCTTCGACACGTCCTTGGCGAGCGCGCAGTCGTAGACCGCCGCCGAGGCGATCGCGTCGTACGGGTCCCAGACGTCCTTCCGGCCGTCCCCGTTCGCGTCCGTCCCGTACGTCGCCCACGTCCCCGGCATGAACTGCGCCATTCCCTGGGCCCCGACCCCGGAGCGCGCCTTGGGATCGAAACCGCTTTCCTGGTAGAGCTGCGCCGCGAGCATCGGCGGAGAGATCTCCGGACACAGCGCGCCCCACTTCTGGATCGCCTCCTGGTAGGCCGCGGGGACCGTTCCGGGCGACAGGGCGGAACGATTCGCCGACTGCTGCGGCGTCCCACTCGCCGCATAAGTCCCCATCGTCACCAGCCCGATGAGGCCGAACCCGACAACTCCCGCAGCGACGGCGGCCGTAGCGGCCTTCCGGAGTACCATCAGCACCATCCCGACGATTCGTCAGTCGAAGTGTCCCGGAAGGCGTTGCTCACCGCAATCATCAGAGATACAAGGAGTGAGCGCTATCCTTCGTACGGTGGACATCCTCGCGTACGTGTCCGATGCCTCACGACCAATCCGCGAGAAGTAGCCAAGTCGACATCAGATCTGGCCAAGAATAGGCACCGACCCTTCGCGCGGGCGGGGTCCGGGCCCTTGAATTTGCCTGATCGGGCGGTGAGATGGAAATGAACCTGAGCAGCGTGCACACCTATGCGGTCGGCCACCTGGCCGAGGACCCACCCAAGAAGCCGAATATCGACACCATCATCGGCGGGATCGCCCCCGACTGGGGCCCGTTCGCGACCCTCGGGTCGGAGGCCCGGGTGATGGTCGAGGTCATCATGGCCGTCGCCATCCTCCTCTGCCTCGGCCTCGCCGTCTGGGGTGCGGCCAAACAGCGGATCGGTGCGACCGCCATGCGGGACAGCTTCGGAGCCGAACAGGGCAAGGGACTGATCGTCGCCGGACTGACCGGCGTGTTCATCATCGGATCACTCGGCACTCTGTTCACCATTGTCTACGGCATGGCGATCTGACGATCGGACAGCAGTAGTCCGGTCCGTCCGAGGCCCGGTCCCCGCCCGGACCCCCTCCGGCAGCCGGCCCGCCAGGAGTTCACCCCCGTTCCCACCCTCCGTTCGCGCCCGCCCCCGGGTGGAGGGCCCCCGGAGCCGCCCCCGGCTCCCCGCACCAGGAGGGCCGCCGTGCCGTTGTCCGACGACCAGCCGCACACCCGCACGCGGCTGCCGGTCGGCGAACAGCCCTCCCCGCCGCCGAGCCTCCGTCAGTCCAAGCCGCTGCGCACCCTGCTGACCGTCCTCGTGGTCGTCACCCTGCTCGTGGTCGCCATCGCCATCGCCAACCGTGGCAAGCCCGCCGCCGGCAGCAGCAGTAGCGGCAGCGGCGGCGGCTCCGCCGACCGCGCCGCCCCCAGCGCACCCCCCGGGGCCGGCCCCGCCCCCAGCGGCGACCAGCCCGTCGGCACCACCGCCAACGGCATCGCCACCGGCTTCCCGCACAGCGACCAGGGCGCCCAGTCCGCGGCCACCAACTACGCGGTCGCCATCGGCTCCGCGGACATGTTCCGCACCGACAGCCGCCACACCATCGTCGCCACCATCGCCGACCCGGGCGCGGCCCCGGCCCTGCAGAGCCGCCTGGACCAGGGCTTCGGCGGCGACACCGCCACCCGCTACGGCCTCGACGCCCAGGGGCGCGCCCCCAAGGGCCTCACCTTCGTCAGCCGGACCGTCCCGGTCGGCACCAGGTCGACGGGCTACAACGACAGCGACGCCAAGGTCGAGGTGTGGTGCACCGGCCTCACCGGCCTCGCCGGCGAGCGCTCCGTCCAGCCGGTGACCACGAACTGGTTCACCCTCACGCTCTCGCTGCACTGGACGGGCAGCGACTGGAAGCTCAGCGACTTTACCCGCAAGTCGGGTCCGGCACCGATGCCGGGAGACCAGCAGGCCGCCACAGCGGATGAGATCGCCGGAACAGCAGAGCAGTTCGGAGGGTTCCGCTATGCGCGTTGACGGTGCGGTCGGGAAACGGCTTCCTCGATTCGGCCGGGTCGTCACGACCCTCGTCCTTGTGCAGGTTGCGGCTGTCGGCATGGCATCCCGGGCCTTCGCGGAGCCGAGTCCAAGCCCTTCGGCCACCAACAACTGCGATGTCCTGCCACTGCCTGGCAGCGACGTCTACTGCGCGTCCAAGCCTGGAGGGTCGATTCCAGGCGGCGGAACCGTCGGGAATGTGACCGATCCGCTCGGGTCGTTGGCGAAGAGCTGTGCGCAGGCGGCGGCGTGGGTGGTGCGGAACCTGTCGGGGGCGATCGACGGGACGACGCAGGTGGACTTCACCAATGCGTCGTTCCTGCAGCAGTACGCCGTGGTGTTCGCCGTGTCGACGGTGATCACGCTGGTGCTGTGGCTGCTGGCGGTGACGAAGCGGGCGGTGCGGGGGGCGCCGTTGACGACGGCGTTCTCGGAGGCGATCGGTTTCCTGTGGCTGACGGTGGTGGCGTCCGCGTTCACGCCGTTGATCCTGTACACCGTGGTGAGCGTGACGGACGGGCTGACCAAGGCGATCGCGGTCGGGACGAAGACGGACACCGGGTCGTATCTGGGCGGGTTCGCGGACACCCTGGAGAAGGGGAACGTCGGCGGCGGGCCGTTGATCCTGGTGCTGGTGTCGCTGGTCGCGGTGCTGGCGGCGGCGGTGCTGTGGATCGAGCTGCTGATCCGGGCGGCGATGCTGTACGTGGGCGCGCTGCTGGGTACGGCGGTGTACGCGGGGCTGGTCGACAAGCAGTTGTGGAAGCACGTGCGCCGGTGGGCGGGGGTGATGCTGGCGGTGGACCTGGCGAAGCCGATCATCGTGGTCATCCTGGGCCTGGCGGGCGCGGTGGCGACCGGGGCGGGGGCGAGTGACGACTTCGCCCGGGTGCTGTCGGGGTTGGCGATCCTGTTCCTGTCGATCTTCGCGAGTGCCTCGATCTACCGTTTCGTGCCGGGCTTCGGCGACGAGATCCTGAACATGCGCCATGCCCGGGCCAATGCCGTGCAGGCGGGCTCGGCGATGATCAACGGCACGGCGAACCTGATGAAGCAGGGCATCACCACGCACGGCGAGCGCGGTGCGCAGGCGGGCGGTGGCGGTGGTGGTGCGGGCGGCGGCTCGGTCGCGCCGGGCATCGCCGCCCACGCCGGCCGGACGCCGGCGCCGCCGGCACAGGCCGGGCCGCCGCAGGGCGCGGTCCCGGTCCGCGAAAGCAATCCAGCGAAGGGAGGGTGACGGGTAAGTGAGCAGTGAACCGCTCGGCCAGTACGGTGCCCAGTACGCCCAGCCGTACGTGCACCAGCGCCGCACCTACCTGATCGGCAAGGCCCGCCCGAACGCGCCGATCGGCCGGAACCGGGAGTCCGGCGAGATCATCCTGATCATCTTCGGGGCGTTCCTCGGGATGCTCTGGGGCCTGCTGATGCCGGTCCTGCCGCTGCGGATCGGCGGTCTGCTGGGTCTGCCGGTGCTCGCGATCGCGGCGGTGTACGTGCCGTACCGCAAGCGGACGTTCTACAGGTGGGTGGAGATCAACCGCACCTACCGCCGGACGGTGCGCAGCGGGCGGGCGGTGTGGCGCTCGGACGTGATGGACGCCGGCACCCGGTTGGACGGCCGGGAGGTGGAGGTCGGTCCGCCGCCCGGGGTGGGCCGGTTGCGCTGGCTGACGGCGCCGTTCGGGCCGGACGAGGTCGGGGTGCTGATGCACCTGGAGCGGCGGACGGTGACGGCCGCGATCGAGATCGAGGGCCCGGGTGTCGGGCTGCGCGACTCGGAGGACCAGGAGACGCTGGTCGACCGGTTCGGGACGCTGCTGAAGCACGTCGCCAACGGGGACGGTTTCGTGACCCGGTTGCAGATCCTCGCCCGGACCCTGCCGGCCGACCCGGACGCGCACGCCAAGGACGTGGAGCGCCGTGGCGACACGTCCGCGCCGCGCTGGCTGAAGGATTCGTACGACCAGCTGCAGTCGATGGTGTCGACGTCCTCGGAGCAGCACCGGGCGTACCTGGTGGCCTGTATGCACTACACCCGTGACCTGGCCGCCGAGGCGCACGCGATGGGCCGGACGGCGACCGACCGGCGGGCCCGGGACGACGAGGGGCTGGCGGCCGTGATGGCGCGCGAGCTGACCGACATCTGTGCCCGGCTGGCCGAGGCGGACATCCGGGTGCGCCAGCCGCTGGGCCAGGCCCGGCTGTCCTCGCTGCTGCACTCGATGTACGACCCGGACCACCCGATCGACCACATCCAGGCGATGTCGCGGCGCAACGCCTGGCCGGCGGAGCTGGACGCGACGCAGGCGCAGTACCTCCAGGCGAAGACGCGGGAGTCGGCGACCCGGGAGCCGTGGTGCCACGCCACCGCGTGGATCAAGGAGTGGCCGCTCACCCCGGTGGGCGTCAACTTCCTTGCGCCGCTGCTGGTGCACACCCCGGACGTGATCCGGACGGTCGCGGTGACGATGGACCTGGAGCCGACCGATGTCGCGATCGAGCGGATGCTGACCGAGAAGACCAACGACGAGGCGGAGGCCAGTCGCGCCGCCAAGATGAACCGGACGGTCGACCCGCGGGACCTGGCGCACACCGGCCGGGTGGACCAGCGCGGTGACGACCTGGCCTCCGGCGCGGCCGGGGTGAACCTGGTCGGCTACATCACGGTCTCCTCGCGCAATCCCGACGCGCTGGCCCGCGACAAGCGGACCATCCGGGCCTCGGCGGGCAAGAGCTACCTCAAGCTGGAGTGGTGCGACCGCGAGCACCACCGCGCCTTCGTCAACACCCTTCCGTTCGCCACCGGCATCCGCCGCTGAGAACGTCCGTCCCCGTCCACCGCTGACCCGTCGGGAGGCCGTACATGGCGATCGGCAACCTCACCGAGGCCTTCACCAGCCTGATGTTCGGCAAGGTGGAGACCACCCGCCTGCCGGTGCGCACCTCCACCGGCCAGGCGCAGGCGGTCTACCTGCCCACGGCCGCGCCGGGGCTGGGCGACTCGGGCGTGATCATCGGCCGAGAGGTGTACAGCGGCAAGGGGTACGTGTACGACCCCTTCCAGCTGTACGGGCAGCAGCTGCCGGCGCCGCACTGGCTGGTCCTCGGCGAGTCCGGCAACGGCAAGTCGGCGCTGGAGAAGACGTACGTGCTGCGGCAGTTGAGGTTCCGGGACCGCCAGGTCGTGGTGCTCGACGCGCAGGGCGAGGACGGCGTCGGCGAGTGGAACCTGATCGCGAACGCGCTGGGCATAAAGCCGGTCCGGCTGGATCCGATGGCGGCCCGGGACGGCGGGGTGAAGCTCAATCCGCTGGACCCGGCGATCACCCAGACCGGTCAGCTGTCGTTGCTGCGCACCATCGTCGAGGTGGCGATGGGGCGCGGGCTGGAGGAGCGGGCGGGGTTCGCGCTGAAGGCCGCGCACGCGCACGTGGTGGCCTCGGTGACGGACCGCCAGCCGGTGCTGGACGACATCATCGACACCCTGCGCAGCCCCGACCTGTCCTCGGTGGAGTCGTTGGGCGTGGCGGTGGACGACGTGCAGTCCTGGGGCCTGGACGTCGCGCTGGTGCTGGACCGGCTGGTCGACGGCGACCTGCGCGGGATGTTCGACGGGTCGACCACCGACGGCATCGACCTGGACGCGCCGCTGATCGTCTTCGACCTCTCGCACATCGACCGCAACTCGATCGCGATGCCGATCCTGATGGCGATCGTCGGGGTGTGGCTGGAGCACACCTGGATCCGGCCGGACCGGAAGAAGCGCATCTTCCTGGTCGAGGAGGCCTGGCACATCATCAACAGCCCGTTCGTGGCGCAGCTGTTCCAGCGGCTGCTGAAGTTCGGGCGCCGGCTGGGCCTCTCCTTCGTCGCGGTGGTGCACCACCTGTCGGACGTGGTGGACGGCGCGGCGGCCAGGGAGGCGTCGGCGATCCTGAAGATGGCCTCGACCCGGACGATCTACATGCAGAAGGCCGAGGAGGCGCGGGCCACCGGCCGGGTGCTGGGCCTGCCGCGCTGGGCGGTGGAGATCATCCCCACGCTGTCGCCCGGCATCGCGGTCTGGGACGTCAACGGCAACGTCCAGGTGGTCAAGCACATCATCACCGACGCCGAGCGGCCGCTGGTGTACACCGACCGTGCGATGACCGAGGACGCGGTGGCGGAACGGGTGCGGGCGGAGCGGCACTTGGCGGCCGAGCCGGGGGTCTGAGGGCGGTCCCGCACGGCCTCCGCACCCGGCGGACGGTGACGGTTCGTCCGTAGGTAATCCTCTCGTTACGTTCCACGTCCTGACAGCTACGCGCGTTGACTCTAGGCTTCACAGGCGCAACACATGCCCGAACGCCGCCGCTGTCCACAGCCCGGTGCTCCTCCGATGTGCAGGGGACCCCTCATGCTCACCGTCAGATCCCGACGGACGGCGCTCGCCGTCGCCGCTGCCGCAGGTCTGCTCGGCACGGTGGTCGTGCCGACGGCCGCCCAGGCCGCCGCCGCCGACGCCAAGCGCCACAAGACCGTCAACCTCCAGCTGCTGGCGATCAACGACTTCCACGGCAACCTGGAGCCCCCGGCCGGCTCGTCCGGCACGGTCAAGGAGATCGACCCGGCCACCGGCAAGGAGGTCTCCACCCCGGCCGGCGGCATCGAGTACCTGGCCACCGAGCTGCGCAAGGCGCGGATCCCGGCCGACGACTCGATCACCGTCGCGGCCGGCGACATCATCGGCGCCAGCCCGCTGACCTCGGCGCTGTTCCACGACGAGCCGACCATCGAGGCGATGGACAAGCTCGGACTCGACGTCACTTCGGTGGGCAACCACGAGTTCGACGAGGGCGCGCAGGAGCTGCTGCGCATGCAGGAGGGCGGCTGCCACCCGACGGACGGCTGCTACGAGCCCGGCCGCACCTTCAAGGGCGCCAACTTCAACTACCTGTCGGCGAACGTCACCGACGAGAAGACCGGCAAGCCGCTGCTGGCCCCGTACTGGGTGACCAAGTCGCAGGGCGTGAAGGTCGGCTTCATCGGCGTCACGCTGGAGGGCACGCCGAACATCGTGACCGCCGAGGGCGTCAAGGGCCTGAAGTTCGCCAACGAGGTCACCACGATCAACAAGTACGCCGCCGAGCTCAAGGCCAAGGGCGTCAACTCGATCGTCGCGCTGATCCACGAGGGCGGCTACCCGGCCAGCAGCGTCTACAACTACGACTGCGGCGCGGCCGGCCAGGGCATCTCCGGCCCGATCGTCGACATCGCGAAGAAGATCGACCCGGCGGTCGGCGCCATCGTCACCGGCCACACCCACAACGCCTACGCCTGCAGCATCCCCGACCCCAACGGCGTGCCGCGCTCGGTGACCAGTGCCGCCTCCTTCGGCCGGCTCTTCACCCAGATCGACATGAAGCTGGACAAGACCACCGGTGAGATCGTGCGTCCCACGGTGAAGGCCGAGAACCACGTGGTGCGCCGCACGGTCGAGAAGGCGCCGGACATGACCGCGCTGGTGGACCACTACTCCAAGCTCGCCGCCCCGATCGCCAACCGTCCGATCGGCTGGATCGCCTCGGACATCAACGGCCGCGGCAACAGCGACCTGGAGAAGCCGCTCGGCGACCTGATCGCCGACGCGCAGGTGGAGGGGCTCGCCCCGGCCGGCAAGGGCGGGGCGCAGATCGCCTTCATGAACCCCGGCGGCATCCGCTCCGACCTGGTCTACAAGGCCTCGGGCAGTGAGGGCGACGGCGTGGTGACCTACGGCGAGGCGTTCACCGTCCAGCCGTTCACCAACATGATGCAGGTCAAGACGCTGACCGGCGCCCAGCTGGTGCAGCTGCTCCAGCAGCAGGTCAGCGGCTCCAACACGGCCGCGCCGAAGATCCTCCAGGCGTCCTCGGGCCTGCGCTACACCCTGGACATGCGCAAGACCGGCGCGGACCGGGTGGTCGTCGACTCGATCCGGCTGAACGGCGCTCCGATCGACCCGGCCGCCAAGTACCGGGTCGCGGCCAACGAGTTCCTGGCCGGCGGCGGCGACGGCTTCCCGGCCTTCGCGGCCGGCACCGACAAGCTCGTCGGCGCCTCCGACCTGGACGTCTTCGCGGCCTACCTGGGCGCCCACAGCTCGGCGGCCTCGCCGCTGAAGGCCCCGGCGCAGGACCGGATCAAGGTCATCGGCCCGGGCAGCGACATCGACTGACCGTGCCGGTTCCAGGGCGGGTGGGGCGCTGTCGGGGCGCCCCACCCGCCCTTCCGTCATTCCGGGGCGGGGCCGCCGGGCAGCCGGACGGTGGCCAGTGCGCCCGGACCGCCGTCCGCGGCCGGGCCGAGGGTGACCTCGCCGCCCGCGTCCCGGACGCTCTGGGCGACGATCGACAGCCCCAGGCCTGAGCCGGGCAACTGCCGCGAGGACGGCGAACGCCAGAACCGGTCGAAGACGTACGGGAGTTCGTCGGCCGGGATGCCGGGGCCGTGGTCGCGGACGGTCAGCACGCCCTGCCGGAGCCGGACGGCAATGGTGCCGCCGGGCGGGCTGTACTTGACCGCGTTGTCCAGCAGGTTGATCACCGCCCGTTCCAGCCCGGCCGCGTCGCCGTGGACGTACCAGGGCTCGGTGTCCGTCGCGAAGACCAGCCCCGGGCCGCGCAGCTTCGCCCGTTCGACGGCCCGTCCGGCGATCTCGTGCAGGGCGACGACGGTGAGGTTCGGGCCGGCCTTGGGGGTGTCGGGGCGGGAGAGCTGGAGCAGGTCGCCGATCAGGACGGTGAGCTCCTGCATCTGGGCCTTCATGTTGCCCAGCAGCTTGGTCTTGGTGGCCGGGGGGAGCGGGCGCCCGGTGTCGTTGCTGCGGATCAGCAGGTCGACGTTGGTGCGCAGGGAGGTGAGCGGCGTCCGGAGTTCGTGGCCCGCGTCGGCGATCAGCCGGGTCTGCCGCTCGCGGGAGTTGGCGAGGGCGGTGCTCATGGAGTTGAACGAGGTGGAGAGACGGGCGATCTCGTCGTGCCCCTGGACCGGGATGGTGGTGCCGACCTCCTCGGTCCTGGCGATGTGCTCGACGGCGTCGGTGAGCTGGTCGACCGGCTTCAAGGATGAGCGGGCGACCAGCCGGCCGGCCACGGCGGCCAGCAGGATGCCGCCGACGGAGACGGAGCCGAGCAGGATGGCCAGGCCCTGGAGGGACTCCTCGACGGCCTGGGTGGATCCGGCCACCATCACCAGGGCCGCCGGATACCCGGATACCTCCGAGCCGACGGCGGTCACGCGGACCATGGCCGGGGTGCCGTTGGTGTAGTGGCCGTCCCGGATGATCGACTGCCCGGGCCTCAGTTGCAGCGCCTTGCTGTCGTCGCTCTGGGTGAGGATGGCCTTGGTGGCGCTCGGAGGCAGGCAGACCAGGGTGCTACCGGTCGGGCTGAGCAGGACGTACTGGGTGTCACGAGGAGCCGAGCCGCCGACCGGGGGCTGGCGGGGATTGCTCTGGACGTTCCTGAGGGCGGCCTGCGGGCTCGCGGCGCAGTCGGGGGGATTGGGCAGGCGGAGGGGGACGCTCACGCTCTGGAGGTCACTGCGGACGATGCCGTACATGCGTTCCCGGGCGATGAACCAGCACGCCAGCGCGGACAGCGCGATGGCGACCGCCACCGCCGCCGCGCTCAGGATGGTGAGGCGGCTGCGCAGGGAGCGCGAGCGCAGCCAGTGGACGAGGCGCTGGCGGCGGCCGGGGGTGCGGGGCGGGATCAGGGGCGGGGGCGGAACGGTGCCCTTGGTGGCGGTGTGTTCGCCCTGCTCGTTCACGCGCCGGTGCCGGCGGCCGGGCGGAGGGCGTAGCCGACGCCGCGCACGGTCTGGATCAGGCGGGGCATGCCGCCCTGCTCGGTCTTGCGGCGCAGGTACATCACGTACACGTCCAGGGAGTTGGAGGAGGGCTCGAAGTCGAAGCCCCAGACCGCCTTGAGGATCTGCTCGCGGGTGAGGACCTGGCGGGGGTGGGAGAGGAACATCTCCAGCAGCATGAACTCGGTGCGGGTCAGTTCGATCGGCTTCCCGGCGCGGGTGACCTCGCGGGTGGCGGTGTTCATCCGCAGGTCGGCGAAGGCGAGCACCTCGCTCTCGTCCTCGACGGCGGCGCGGGCGGCGGCCTCGGCGGCGAGGGCGTTGCGGCGCAGCAGGGCGCGGACGCGGGCGAGGAGTTCGTCGAGTTCGAAGGGCTTGGCGAGGTAGTCGTCGGCGCCGACGTCGAGGCCGGTGACCCGGTCGCCGACGGCGTCGCGGGCGGTGAGCATCAGCACCGGGACGGTGTCGCCGCGCGAGCGCATCCGGCGGACGGCGGTGAGGCCGTCCATCCGGGGCATCATGATGTCCAGCAGGACGAGGTCGGGCCGGTCGCGTTCGACGGATTCGAGTGCCTCGTAGCCGTCGGTGGCGGTGGCGACCTCGTAGCCCTCGAAGGCGAGGCTGCTCTCCAGGGCGTCCCGGAGGGCGGGTTCGTCGTCGACCACGAGGAGCCGGGCGGCGGGGTGGCCGGGCTCGGCGGAGGTGCGGTCGTCGGCGGACGGGGTCATGGGCGGCTGCCCTTTCTCGTCGGGTGGAGGGCCTGCTGGGAGTACTGGGAGCAATTGTCCGTCCTGTGGACGGTGTCTTACAGGTTCTGGCCGGCTTCGAGTTTCGGCAGGACCTGCTTGATGCTGTCGATCGGGATGGCGAAGCCGAGGCCGACGCTGCCTGCCGTGCCGCCGCCGGCGGTGGAGCTGGTGCCGCTCGGGGCGTACATCGCCGAGTTGATGCCGATGACCTGGCCGTTGGCGTTGATCAGCGGGCCGCCGGAGTTGCCGGGGTTGAGGGCGGCGTCGGTCTGGAAGGCCTTGTAGGTGGTGGTGGTGCCGTTGTTCGCCTGCGGCTGGGCGCCGCGCAGGCCGGGCAGGCTGGGGAAGCCGAAGCCGCCGTTGCCGCTGGTGGTGCCCTCGTCGAGCTGGACGGTGACGTCGCGGTTCTCGGCGCTGATGATGCCGGAGGTGACGGTCCCGGTGAGGCCGTCGGGGTTGCCGATGGCGACGACCGGGTCGCCGACGGCCACGGTGGCGGAGTCGCCGAGGGCGGCGGGGGTGAGGCTCTTGGCGCCGGTGGCGGTGATCACGGCGACGTCGAGGGACTTGTCGGTGCCGGTGACGGTGGCCTGGGCGGTGGAGCCGTCCTTGAAGGTGACGGTGATCCGGCCGCCATCGGCCGCGGTCGCGATCACGTGGTAGTTGGTGAGGATCCGGCCGTCCTTGTCCAGGACCACGCCGGTGCCGGTGGCGGTGCCGTTGCCGTTCTTGACGGTGATCTGGACGACGCTGGGCGAGACGGCGGCGGCGATGGCCGGCACGTCGGCGCTGCCGTCGCTGCGGGCGGAGACGGGGCTGGCGACGGTGCCGACCCGGGTGTCGGCGGACTGCCGGTCGGCGGCGATCACTCCGCCGGTGACCCCGCCGAGGACGGCGGCGACCGCGGCGACGGCGGTGACCAGGGCGAGCCGGCCGCGCAGCAGGCCGCGGCGGGCCCGGCGGCGGGGGCCGTCGGGGCCCTCGGGGGAGCCGTGGCCGAGGGCGGTGGGCGGCTCGGGCGGCATGGGCGGGGGAGGCGGCGGCCCGTCGAAGCCGCCGTCGGAGTGGTCCTCGCGGTAGGCGTGGCCGTACGGGTCGCTGCCGGCCGGGGTGCCGGCGCCGAGGACGGTGCCCTCGATGATCCGGGGCTCGTACGGGCCGTACTGCTCGCTGGGGCGCTGCTGCTCTTCGCTCATGCCGACCAAGCTCCGCCCGGCGGATGAGGACGGGATGAGAACCGGCTCAGAAGGGGGAGAGAAGCCCGTTGGGTTCTCATAAAGCCTGGTCAGGCACCCTGCGGACCGGAATCGGTGATTCCGGCCCCGGTCCGGTCCGCGGCCCGCTGCGACAGCCGGGCCGGCTACTCCGCGCCGCTGCGGCCGGGGGCGGCCCCGTCGCAGCCGCAGGAACGGCGGATGACCAGGCGGGACGGGAACTTGCGGACCCGTTCGGTGTCCGATCCGGGCACCATCAGCGAGTCGTCCAGCACCAGGTCCACGGCGGCCCGGGCCATCGCGTCGCGGTCGGAGGCGACGGTGGTCAGCGGCGGGTCGGCCAGCGCGGCCTCCGGCACGTCGTCGAAGCCGGCCACCGCGAGGTCCTCGGGGACGCGCAGGCCGACCTCGCGGGCGGCCCGCAGCACGCCGATGGCCTGGTCGTCGGTGGAGCAGAAGATCGCCCGCGGCCGGTCCGGCGAGCGCAGCACGCCGAGCGCGACCTCGTAGGCGCCGTAGCGGTGGAACGGTGCGTCGATCAGGTGCGGCTCGGTGGGGACGCCGTGCGCGTCCATGGCGCGCTGCCAGCCCTCGACGTGGTCGATGACCGGGTCGCCGGGGGCGGGGGACTCGACCGGACCGCCGAAGCAGGCCACGTACGGGTGCCCGTGCACCTCCAGCAGGTGGCGGACGACGGCCTCGGCGCCGCCCACGTCGTCGGTGACCACCGCGACGTCGTCGATCGCCTCGGGGCGGCGGTGCAGCAGCACCACCTTGGCGCCCTCCATCGCGGCGAACTCCTCGGCGGCGCGCTGCGAGGGGCCCTGGCTGACCAGGATCAGGCCGGAGACGCGCATGCCCAGGAAGGCGCGGACGTAGTGGACCTCGCGGTCGTCCACGTAGTCGGAGTTGCCGATCAGCACGAGCTTGCCGCGCTCGGAGGCGGCGCGTTCCACGGCGTGCGCCATCTCGGCGAAGAAGGGCTGGCGGGCGTCCGGGACGACCATGCCGATCAGGTTGGTCCGGCGGGAGGCCATCGCCTGGGCGACGCTGTTCGGCCGGTAGCCGAGCTGCTCGATCGCCGCGAGGACCTTCTCCCGGGTCGCGGGCGCGACCGGGCGCGGCCCGTTGTTGATGACGTAGCTGACGACCGCGGTCGAGGTACCAGCCAGTCGGGCTACATCGTCGCGCGTCACTTTGGCCACGGGGGGAGTCTACGCGTGTGGTCTCCGGGGCGGCAGTGGGTGCTGGGGCCGTCCCGCAGGTGGTCGGCGGGCCGCTCCCGGACGAACCGGACATGCCGGGCGGGGGACGGGCCCGCCCGGCCCGCGGGTCAGGCGTCCAGGGTGGTGGCGGGGCGATGGGCCGGCTCCGGGCGCTCGCCCTTGTCCGGCTTCTCCGGGACGACGAAGCGGTAGCCGACGTTGCGGACGGTGCCGATCAGCTGCTCGTTCTCCACGCCGAGCTTGGCGCGCAGCCGCCGGACGTGCACGTCCACCGTCCGGGTGCCGCCGAAGTAGTCGTAGCCCCAGACCTCCTGCAGCAGCTGCGCCCGGGTGAAGACCCGTCCGGGGTGCTGGGCGAGGTACTTGAGCAGCTCGAACTCCTTGAAGGTGAGGTCGAGCGCCCGGCCCTTGAGCTTCGCGGAGTAGGTGGCCTCGTCGACCGAGAGGTCGCCGTTGCGGATCTCCGTCGGGCTGTCGTCGGTGTCGAGCTGGAGGCGGCCGAGCGCCAGCCGCAGCCGGGCCTCGACCTCGGCCGGGCCCGCAGTCTCCAGCAGGACGTCGTCGATGCCCCACTCGGCGGTGACGGCCGTCAGGCCGCCCTCGGTGACCACCAGGATCAGCGGACAGCCGATGCCGGTGGAGCGCAGCAGCTGGCAGAGGCTGCGGATCTGCGGCAGGTCGCGCCGGCCGTCGACCAGGATGACGTCCGCACTGGGGGTGTCCACCAGGGCCGAGCCCTCGGCGGGGGCCACCCGGACGTTGTGGAGCAGCAGGCCGAGGGCGGGCAGCACCTCGGCCGAGGGTTGCAGGGCATTGGTGAGGAGGAGGAGAGAACTCATACCCGGTGGTCCCCTTTCCGGGTCGTCGCGGTCGCGTTACGGCTGCCGCCACAGCCGGATGGCGCACGTGCTGAGGGTGAGGAGGGGAGGACGGGCGCCCGGGGAGTACCGAGGGAGCGGACGGCGAGCAGGGCGCGACGGCGTACCCGCCGGGGGTCCCGCAACCCCTGGCGCACCGTTTCTGCCCCGCTCATCACCGCGAACCTCCGGTCTGGTCCGGTGCCGGGCGGCGGCCCGGCGCCGGTGGCGACGTCCCGGCCGGCCGTGGCACGTCGTTGTGCCGCGTCCGACGGGGCGGTTCCCGCGGTCCGCCGGGGGTGGGCCGACGAATCGCAAGAACGTCCGTACTGGCGTCCTGAAAGCACAAAAGGACCCGGGGGCGACTCTGCCCGGATCCCTCTTGGTGGTCGAGGATAGCCGACCTCCTCCCCCGCCGGGAGTGTTCGAATCCGGCGGTTCGCCCTTTTCGGGCGTACGCCGGGTGAGCCTGGACACAGCTTCGAGCGCCGCTCCACACCCGCCGGGCCAGGGCGATTGCCGGTCGTGGCGGCGGACACGCCATCATGGGACGCACATCGGCGGCGTCGCGCGGGTCCATCGTTCGGGTGGTCGGGCGGCCGTCCGGTGGCGAGCCGGACCGGGTCACCGGGGCCGGGCGAGGACGACGAGAAGGGGTGGCCCGATGGGCGCGACCACCGAGCCCGCCAGCGGCGCCCGGGTGCGCGGGACGATCCGCTACTGGGCGGCGGCGAAGTCCGAGGCCGGGCTGGCCGAGGAGCCGTACGAGGCGGCGACCCTGGCGGAGGCGCTGACGGCGGCCAAGCAGCGGCACGCCGACCGGCCGAAGCTCGTCCGGTTGCTCGGGCACTGCTCGTACCTGGTCGACGGTTCCCAGGTGGGCGCCCGCGACCACGCGGCCGTCGCCCTGACCGAGGGCGGGACGGTCGAGGTCCTCCCGCCGTTCGCGGGAGGCTGAGCGGCGTGACGGACATGGACGACCCCAACCACGGCGGCTACGGCGAGTGGCCGCAGCAGCCCCGGCAGCCGCAGCAGCCGTACCCGCCCCAGCAGCCGTACCCGCCCCAGCACCCGCAGCAGCAGCCGTACCGGCCACAGGCCGCGCAGGGGCACCCGCAGCACCCGCAGCACGGCCAGGCGTACCCGCAGCAGCAGCCGCCGTACGGCTACCCGGTGGACGACGCGTCGGCGACCGCGGTGCTGCCGGTGGTCCCGGCGTTCGACGACGCGACGGCGACCACCCTGCTGCCGCCCGTGCCGCCGATGGACGATGCCGAGGCCACCACGCTGCTGCCGCCGGTGGTGGTGTCCGGGGCGATGCCGGTCGCGCCGCCGCGGTACCCCGGGCAGGCCCCGGCTCAGAACCCGGCTCCGTTCCGGGCTCAGCAGCAGCCCCAGGCCCACCAGCAGCCGTCGGCGCAGCAGCAGCCCCAGGCTCACCGGCAGCCGTCGGCGCAGCAGCAGCAACAACAACAGCCACAGCAGCCGCAGCCGTCCCGGCCGCGGGCCCGGCACGCGGCCCCGGCGCCGCAGCCCGCCGCCTCGCACCAGGCGGCGGACGCCTTCGACCCGCCGACCATGACGCTCAAGCGTCCGGCCGCCCCGGCCGCCCCGGCCGCCCCCGGTCCGGGGAGCCCGGGCCCGGGCGTCCCCGGTGCGGCGCCGTTCTCGGCCTTCCCGGCGCAGCCGGCCCCGGCCGCGCCGGGGTCCGGACCGTCCGCCGGCCCGCGCGGCCGGACCGGTTCGCCGATCATCGACCCGGGTCTCCAGCCGGCCCTGATCACGGCCGGTGCGGCCGCGCTGCTGGCCGGCGGTGCCGCGCTCGGGCAGGTGGCGCTGGCCCTGGTGGTCGCGTTGCTGCAGTTGCTGACGGCGGCCGGCTGGTTCCGGCTGAACGGCATGTGGCCGGCCCGTCAGGGCATCCTGCTGGCGGCGCTGTCCGGGCTGACCGCGGACGTGGCGGTGCTGCTCGCGGACTCCGACGGCGGCATGGCGGCCGTGGTGGGCACCATGGGCGGGTTCTTCCTGCTGGTCCTGGTGCTGCAGACGTTCCGTCCGTCGGATCCGAAGGAGCGGTTCTACGCGCTGACGGTGCTGGGCTCGGCCACCGTGGTGACGGCGATGTGTACGGCGCTGCTGGTGGCGGACTGGGTGCCGGCCGGGGTGGGCGCGGTCGCGCTGGCCACCGTGCTGGCCGCGGCGCCGCTGCCCGGGCCGAAGCAGTTGGGCCCGGTCCTGGGCCTGGTCGCGGCCGTGGCGCTGGGTCTGCTGGTGGGTGCGCCGGTGGCGCTGGGTGCGCTGGCCGGGCTGGGCGCGCTGGTCGGCCGCCGGGTCGCGGCGTACGACTTCCCGTCCCGGTTCGTGCATATGACGGCGGGCGTGGCGCTGCCGCTGGCGGTGGCCGCGCCGCTGATCTGGATCGCCACCGACCTGTTGGCCTGACCTTCCCCGGGCCGGGGTCCCCTCTTCCCGTCGGCGTCCCGCTCCGGAACCATGCTCCGGGGCGGGACGTCGTACGGGCGGGAGCGGCCGCGTCCGCCGGCCGCCACGGCACGGCACGGCGCGGCGCGGCACCGCGAGCGACGACAGTGACCGGACAACGAGCGACGACAGCGACCGACTACGGCGACCGGCGACGACGGGGGACACGATGCGCGGATGGCTGAAGGCCACGATCGGCCTGGTGGTGCTCTCGGGCCTGCTGCTGGGCGCCGACCGGATCGCGGTCGGGGTGGCCGAGGACGAGGCCGCCGACCGGATGGTGAAGAGCGGCCGGATGGGCCAGCGGCCGGACGTCTCGATCGAGGGCTTCCCGTTCCTCACCCAGGTGCTGTCGATGAAGCTGGACGACGTCCGGGTCTCCTCCGACGGCCTGACCGTCGGCGACGGCAGCCGGCAGGTGGCGCTGCACTCGTTCAAGGCCAAGCTCGCCGGGGTGGAGGTGAGCGACAGCATGAACAGCGCCACCGTGGCGCACGGCACCGGCAGCGGGGTGATCTCGTACCCGGACCTCGCGCAGCTGCTGCCGCCGGCCTCCCAGCTGCTGCACGGGACCAAGCTGCCGGTGGGCAGCGGCTCGCGGCTGAGCCTGTCGTACGGCGGGCCGGGCAAGGTGAAGGCCTCGCTCGGGCCGGTCGCGATCGGTGAGGGCACCGTGCACAACGACGGGAACACCGTCACGGTGGACGGCTTCCGGCTGAGCTCCCTGGCCGGGATGATCGCCGGGATGACCGACCAGCAGATCGAGCCGATGGGCTTCACCCTCGACACGCTGCCGGCCGGGCTGAAGCTGGCCGTCAAGGACGGTGTGACGCCGCTGCCGGAGGGGCTCCAGCTGACCTTCGAGGGCAAGGACGTCAAGCTCCTGGGCTGAGCCCGGCCGCACGGCCCGCCGCCCGGGTCCGCCGCCGCTCCGCCGAATCGTTCCGCTCCGCCGAATCCGCTCCGCCGAATCGTTCCGCTCCGCGAGACGCGCTGTTCCAGCGCGGGCCGCGGAGCGGTGCCGTTTGCGCCTCCTGTGCGCCGCCGGGGGAGGATCGGCCGGGGCCAGGCGGGCCGAATGGGGGCCAAATCCCACCATGCGACCGTTTCGGTCTCGGTATTCGATACGCTGATGACAGCGGGCCTCCGGTGTCCCTAGCATCGTCGGCATGAAGCGACAGACGGACCTCACGAAGCGGCGGGCGGTAGACCTGTGCCGCGTGGCCGCCTGTCTGTGTCGAATGCGCTGACTCGGCGTTCCGGCTGGGTAGTTGACGCCCGCCGCCGAGCTTTCCGGTGACCGCGCCCGGTCGTACCCGCGGGCCGCAGCCGATGTACTCCGCAGTCCCCTCCCCGGTCGTACCGGCCCTCCCGTCCCGTCCCATCATTCGGACAGGGATTCGGACCGTACCCCGCCCGGGAGCCCCTGCAGCACCTCCTGAGCAGCACCTTCCGCAAACCGCCCTCGGATGGAGAACACCACCATGAGCCGCAGCGACGTCCTGGTCGACGCCGACTGGGTCCAGGCCCGCCTGGACGACCCGAAGGTCGTCATCGTCGAGGTCGACGAGGACACTTCCGCGTACGACAAGAACCACATCCGCAACGCCGTCCGGATCGACTGGAAGACCGACCTCCAGGACCCGGTCCGCCGCGACTTCATCGACCAGGCGGGCTTCGAGGCGCTGCTCAGCGCCAAGGGCATCGCCAACGACGACACCGTCGTCCTCTACGGCG
Source organism: Kitasatospora sp. NPDC056446 (assembly GCF_042796115.1). Classification (NCBI taxonomy): domain Bacteria; kingdom Bacillati; phylum Actinomycetota; class Actinomycetes; order Kitasatosporales; family Streptomycetaceae; genus Kitasatospora; species Kitasatospora sp. NPDC056446. The sequence goes on from NZ_JBHTRF010000009.1 coordinate 34,334, forward strand.
GCAACAACAACTGGTTCGCCTCGTACGCCTACTGGTACTTCAAGCTGTACGGCCACGGTGATGTCCGCCTGCTGGACGGCGGCCGCAAGAAGTGGGAGCTGGACTCCCGCGACCTGGTCGCCGAAGTGCCGGCCCGCCCGGCCACCGAGTACACGGCGCAGGCCGTCGACTCGTCGATCCGCGCCTTCCGCGACGACGTGCTGGCCGCCATCGGCACGCTCAACCTGGTCGACGTCCGCTCGCCCGACGAGTTCTCCGGCAAGCTGCTCGCCCCGGCCCACCTCCCGCAGGAGCAGTCGCAGCGCCCCGGCCACGTGCCGAGCGCCCGCAACATCCCGTGGGCCAAGAACGCCAACGACGACGGCACCTTCAAGAGCGACGAGGAGCTCAAGGCGCTGTACGAGGCCGAGGGCGTCGACCTGGCGACGGACACCATCGCCTACTGCCGCATCGGCGAGCGCTCCGCGCTCACCTGGTTCGTGCTGCACGAGCTGCTCGGCCAGGAGAACGTCAAGAACTACGACGGTTCGTGGACCGAGTACGGCAGCCTGGTCGGCGTGCCGATCGAGCTCGGCAGCAACTGAGCCCCGGCTCGGACCGTAAGTCAGAAGGGAAGTACGGACATGTGCGGTGCGAAGGCCGGCGGGCCGGACCTGGCAGGAGTTGACGTGGCGAACGAGACGATCATCCAGGGTTCTGTGACCCGCGACGGTGAGCCGGTCAACGGCTACGTGCGGCTGCTGGACGAGGGCGGCGAATTCACGGCCGAGGTGCCCACCTCGGCGACCGGCCAGTTCCGGTTCTTCGCCCGCCCGGGCAAGTGGACCCTGCGCGCGCTGGTGCCGGGCCAGACCGTGGACCGCCAGGTGGTGGCCTCCCAGGGCACCGCCGTCGAGGTCGCGATCGCGGTCTGACCGGTCGCGACCGGAGGACGGACGACACCCGAGGGCCCCTGCCGCGCAGGGGCCCTCGGTCGTACCGTGGAGGGGTGCAGGGAAGGCGGCGGCGTCGCTACTACTTCGCCATGATGGGCGTGTGCCTGGGCCTGTTCGTCCTGGCCTGGGGAGTCGTGCGGTTCTTCTCGGTCGGCGCGGCGATCGGCATGTGCGTGGTCGCCATGGTCATCCCGCCGGCCGCCGCGGTGTTCGCCAACAAGCGGGACCCGGACGACGACTGGTGGGACGACCCGCGGTGGGAGGACCCGAAGTGGGACGAGCCCGGCCACGACCGGGACCACCCCGACCACGAGCAGCGGCCGTAGCCGTCGGCGGGCCCCCGCGCACGGGGGACGCCGGCGCGGTCGGACGTCAGTACACGAGGGCCTGCACGCCGTCCGCCATGATCTCGCTGACGAAGACCTGGGCGCCCGCGATCCGGACACCCTCGACGGTGTCCTTCTGCTCGATCCCGCGCCGCGCCGCGCACTGGGTGCACAGCGTCACCGAGCCGACCGCCAGGATCGACTCCAGCAGGTCCGGCAGCGGCGCCGCGTGCGGCAGTTCGAACTCCGCCGCCCGGCCCGGCAGCGCGAACCAGGAGGACTCCCCGGTCAGCCAGAGCGAGACCTCGATCCCGCTGGCGACGGCCACCGCCGCCACCGTGAACGCCTGCGAGCACCGCTCCGGCGCGTCCGCCCCTGCGGTGACCTTGATGACCAGTTTCTTCGCCATGGCGCCACCATAGAGGTCCCGTCACCCCCGCCGTCCGTCATCCCCGGAACCCTTGGGCAAAGCTTGAGGGGCGTGGTGACGACGGCGCGGACGGCGAGGTGGTGGGGCTCACCGCGACCGGCCGGAACCCGGCGGATAGAGTGAGCGCAGCAAAATCCACCACACTGTCGCCGCCTGGGAGCCCCCCGTGTCCGGTATGGAAATCTTCTTCGACGGTCTGCTGGCCCTCATGGCCGTGCTGATCACCTGGTTCGCCATCTTCTCGGTGATGAAGCTGTACCAGGGCCAGCGCTGAGCCTGCCGTACGGTTGAGGCATCCCCGCACCGACGACGACAGCGACCAGGAACATGATCGAGATCCCCTCCGACCTCCACAAGGACGTCGTGCCGCTCGCCTTCCTCCTCGGCACCTGGGAGGGTGCGGGCGTCTACGCCCCGCTGCCGGGTGAGGAAGCCGCCGGAGCGGAGAAGTGCAACTTCGGCCAGGAGATCGTGATCCGCCACGACGGCCGCCCCTTCCTGGAGTTCCGCTCCCGGACCTGGGTGCTGGACGACGAGGGCGAGAAGATCCGCCCGCTGGAGAACGAGCACGCCTTCTGGCGCATCACCAGCAACCACGACGGCACCAGCGGCGTCCGGGGGATCGAGATCTCCTCGGTCCGTGACGACGGCACGGTCGAGATCTGGTACGGCGAGCTGGCCGACGGCAAGCCGCAGGTCGACGTCTCCACCGACGCGGTGGCCCGGATCGAGGGCTCGCCGGAGTACTCGGGCGGCAAGCGGCTGTACGGCTTCGTCAACGGCGAGCTGCTCTGGGTCGGCGAGAAGGCCGCCCCGAACGTCGCGCTGCGCCCGTACATGTCCGCGCAGCTGAAGAAGGTGCTCAGCCCGGCGCAGCTGATCAAGGACATCAACGACCTGCCGGACGACGGCATCGCCTTCTTCAAGTAGGCACCCCGGGTCCGTCGAGCAGGCACCTTCGCGTCGGCGCGGCCGGCGGGGCGGCAACGGATCGTGCACGAGGTAGGGACCGGCCCCCGGCCGGTCCCTACACTGGCATCAGGACCCCCGACTTTGGCAGGGACAGCACCGTGGCGGACACCGGCACCACCGACTGGCAGCTCTCCGGCGACTGGAAGACGGACCTGCGTGAACGCGGCTACCGACTCACTCCCCAGCGCCAGCTCGTGCTGGAGGCCGTCGACGCCCTCGACCACGCCACCCCCGACGACATCCTCTGCCATGTCCGGCGGACCGCCAGCGGCATCAACATCTCCACCGTCTACCGGACGCTGGAGCTGCTGGAGGAGCTCGGCCTGGTCTCGCACGCCCACCTCGGCCACGGCGCCCCGACCTACCACCTGGCCGGCCGCCACCACCACCTGCACCTGGTCTGCCGGGACTGCGAGAAGGTCACCGAGACCGGGACCGAGATCGCCCAGCCGCTGATCGACAGCCTGCGCGCCCAGCACGGCTTCGACACCGACCTCAAGCATTTCGCCATCTTCGGCCGCTGCGCCGACTGCACCGCCAAGCTCGCCGGGGACCGGCCGTAAGCTGGCCGGTATGACCGGTGTGAAGAGCCCGCTGCTTGCCCTGCCCGGAGCCGTCCCCGCCGAGGGGGCCGACGAAGGCGTCGCCGCCCACTACGGCGACATCTTCCGCGAGCAACGCGACCTGGCGCGGGGCACCGGCTTCGTCGACCTCTCGCACCGCGGGGTGGTCACCGTCACCGGCGCGGACCGCCTCGCCTGGCTGCACCTGCTGATCACCCAGCACGTCAGCGACCTGCCCCCGCAGCAGGCCACCGAGGCGCTGGTGCTCTCCGCGAACGGGCACGTCGAGCACGCGCTCTCCCTGGTGGACGACGGCACCACCACCTGGGCGCACGTCGAGCCGGGCACCCAGGAGGCGCTGGTCGCCTACCTGGAGAGCATGAAGTTCTACTACCGGGTGGAGGTCGCCGACGCGACCGCCGAGTACGCCGTGGTCCACCTGCCGGCCGGCTCCACCGGCTCCGTCGAGGGCGCCGCCGCCGTCCGCGAACTCCCGTACGGCCGCGACCTGTTCGTGCCGCGCGCCGACCTGGAGAAGCTGACCGCGGGGTACGGCCCGGCGGCCGGGGTCTGGGCGTACGAGGCGCTGCGGATCGAGGGCCACCGGCCCCGGCTCGGCTTCGAGACCGACCACCGGACCATCCCGCACGAGGTGGACTGGCTGCGCACCGCCGTCCACCTGCAGAAGGGCTGCTACCGCGGCCAGGAGACCGTCGCCCGGGTGCACAACCTCGGCCGCCCGCCGCGCCGACTGGTCTTCCTGCACCTCGACGGCACCGAGGAGACGCTGCCCCCGCACGGCACCGAGGTGCGGCTGGCCTCCGACCCCGACGGGCGGGCGCTGGGCTTCGTGACCTCCTCGGCGCGGCACCACGAGCTGGGGCCGATCGCGCTGGCGATCGTCAAGCGGAACGTCCCGGTGGACGCGGTGCTGCTGGCCGGGACGGTGCCGGGCACCCAGGACGTGATCGTCCCGCAGTAGGCCCCCGCGGCAGGCCCCTGCGGCAGGCCCCTCGGGTCCCGGGCGTCAGATCTCGACGAGGACGGTGAACGGGCCGTCGTTCACCAGGGCCACCCGCATGTCGGCGCCGAACCGGCCCGTCTCCACCTTGGCGCCCAGTGCGCGCAGCTGGGCGACCACCTCGTCCACCAGCGGCTCGGCGACCGGGCCGGGGGCGGCGGCGTTCCAGGTGGGGCGGCGGCCCTTGCGGGCGTCGCCGTAGAGCGTGAACTGGCTGATCACCAGCAGCGGGGCGCCGAGGTCCGAGCAGCTCTGCTCGACGCCCTCCTCGTTCGCCGGCAGCAGCCGCAAGGTCCAGAGCTTGCGCGCCAGCTGGGCGGCCTTGGCGGGGGTGTCGTCATGGGTGGCGCCGACCAGGACGCAGAGCCCGGGCCCCTCGATCGCGCCGACGGTCTCACCGGCCACGGTCACCCGGGCCTCGGTCACTCGCTGCACCACTGCTCGCATGCCGTCATTGTGCCGGAGGGCCGGACGGCCGCCGGAGGGGCCCCGGGGTGGGCGGCGCGGGGGCGTACCCCGCCCGCGCTACGGGCCAGGTGCGCGCTCCGTCCGGCGCCGCGCGCCCCCTGGCGCGGGCTGCGGAGGGTGCTCGCCCTCCCCCCGTCCCGGGCCCGTCGCCTTGACGTGCCGGGCCCGTCGCCCGGTGTGGCACCTCCCCCACGTGCGTCACAGGGGTCTTCTCAGGGCGCATGCGTGGGGCGCGCGCAAGGGTGGTGCACGCCGTGAGGTGCGCGCCTGCGCTGGTTGGGGCGCCACTCTTCCTGCGGAAAGCTCCGGTCATACCAGCCACCCCTGTTCGCCAGGGGGCCGTTCGGGTGCACGGGCGGTGCGCGCGCGCCGGGCGGGGTGGCACGCTGGTGGACCGTACGAAGGGTCCGGGGCGCCATGAGGTCCGCCGCGTCGGGCCGGGGTTCGGCCAGGCGGTCGAATCGGTGGGTCAGGCGTTCTGGCGGTGTCGCCCCGGTGGGTGGTCGCGGCCGGGAAGCGGAACCTCCGGAAGCCGCCGGGCGTGCCGACGGACGGGACGCCGAGCCCGCCGGGGGCGGGCCGGACCGGCGGCAGGGACGGGGTGCCGCGAGCGGGCGGGATTCGGACGACGGCAGGGTGGTTGGGATGGACGCGAGCAGTGTGGCGCGGGACCGGTCCGGGCAGGCGGCACAGGCCCCCGGGGGCCCGCGCGGTCCCGGGGCGGGTGCCGAGGAGGACCCCGATCTGGAGCGGCTGGGCCTGGACCAGCTGCGGGTGCTGCGCCGGGAGACCCTGGAGCAGGAGGCCGACCTGTCCTATCTGCGGCGGCTGCTGCACGGGCGGATGGACATCCTGCGCGCCGAGCTCGACCGGCGGCCCGGCCCGGACCCGCTCCGGACGGCCGGTGCGGCCGGTGCGGCCGGGGCGTCCGGTGCCGACCCGGTCCCCGGCGACCTGCTGGACCGGCTGCCGGCGATCCTGACCGACGCGCCGTCCACCGTGCGGCGCTCGGCCCGGCACGTCACGCTCGGCCCGCCGCGCACCCTGGAGTCCCGGCTGGAGGCGGACACCCTGATGGGCGACGTCCAGCTCGCCGACCTGGCCGCCCACCCGGCCGAGGAACTGCTGGCCGCGCTGGAGCGGCTGCGGGCGCACGAGCGGGAGGTCTCCGGGCGGCGCCAGCGGCTGCTGCGCACGGCCGACGGTTGCAACGCCGAGATCACCCGCAGGTACCGTGATGGGGAAGCACGGGTCGACGACCTGCTCGCAGGGGGGCCGCTCTGACCGGGTGAGTCGCCGTGGGCGGGTGGGGCCCGGCTCGCTCCCGGTCAACCCTCGCCCCGGAAGGCTCACCTCCGATGCCCCAGCTCGCCGCCGCGCCCGTTCTCGCCGAGGTCATACGATCCGGCTTCGTCGAGGGCCGTCACCACGGCTCCCTGGTGCTGCTCGCCGCCGACGGTTCGGTCGAGTTCGCGCTGGGCGACCCGGACGCGCCGGTCTTCCCGCGGTCGACGGCCAAGCCGTTCCAGGCGGTGGCCATGCTCCGGGCCGGGCTGGCGATCGAGGGGGAGCTGCTGGCGCTGGCGGCCTCCAGCCACTCCGCAGAATCGTTTCATCTGACCGGTGTCCGGGCCATCCTCGACTCCGCCGGTCTCGACGAGTCGGCCCTGCGCACCCCGGCCGACCTGCCGCTGGACGAGACCGAGGCGGAACTGCTGCTCGCCGCCGGCGGCCACCGCGCCCCGATCCTGATGGACTGCTCCGGCAAGCACGCCGGCTGGCTGGCCGCCTGCGTGGCCAACGGCTGGGACACCGCGAGCTACCTCGACCCGGCCCACCCGATCCAGCGGCTGGCCCGCGAGGCCCTGGAGGAGGGCACCGGCGAGACCCCCGTCCACGCGGGCGTGGACGGCTGCGGCGCCCCGCTGCTGGCCGTCAGCCTGACCGGCCTGGCCCGCGCCTACCGCGGCCTGCTGCTGTCGCCCGAGGGCTCCGCCCCGCGCCGGGTCGCCGACGCGATGCGCGCCCACCCCGAGTACGTGGCCGGGACCCGCCGGGCCGACACCTGGCTGATGCGGGCGGTCCCCGGCGCGCTCTCCAAGATGGGCGCCGAGGCCGTCCAGGTGGTGGCGCTGCCGGACGGACGGGCGCTGGCCTTCAAGATCGACGACGGTGGCGAGCGGGCCCGCGGCCCGGTGCTGGCGGCCGCGCTGCGCCGGCTCGGGGTGACCGGGGCGGACGGGACCGTCGAGCGGATCGGCGCGGCTCCGCTGCTCGGCGGCGGCGTGCCGGTCGGCGAGGTCCGGGCGGCCTTCTGACCGGGGCCCGCCGGGGCCCTGCGGGGCCCTCGCCCGCCGGGCCCGGGCCCTGCGGGGCCCTCGCCCGCCGGGGCGGCCGCCCACCGCCGGAGCCCGTACGGCGGTCGGCGGCGGCCCGTCGGGGTGCGGGCGGCGCGGGGCCGGTGCACGGTGGACCGGGGGCCGTCGCACTGCTGAGGGAGTCCGCCATGACCGACCACGTGTACCGGGTGACCGAGATCGTCGGGTCCTCGTCCGAGAGCGTCGACGCCGCGATCCGCAACGGGGTGGAGCGGGCCTCCCGGACCCTGCGCAACCTCGACTGGTTCGAGGTCTCGCAGGTCCGGGGCCATCTGGAGGACGGCCGGGTCAAGCACTACCAGGTCTGCATCAAGGTCGGCTTCCGGCTGGAGGACTGACCGGCCGGCCCCGGCCGGCCAGGACCGGCCCGGCCGGAGGGTCGCGCCCGGGTCAGCCGCGCTCGGGGAGCACCAGCGGCACCCCGGTGCGCGGGTGCGCCAGCACCTCGACCGGGTGGCCGTACACCTCGCTGAGCAGCGGCGCCCGCAGCACCTCGGCGACCGGCCCGTCCGCGACCGTCGCCCCGTCCGTCAGCAGGACCACCCGGTCCGCGTAGGCCGCCGCCAGGGACAGGTCGTGCAGCACCACGACCACCCCGTCCCCGGCGGCGGCGCGGGCCCGGGCGACCCGCAGCACCAGTTCCTGGTGGCGCAGGTCGAGGGCCGCGGTCGGCTCGTCCAGGAGCAGCAGCGGGGTGCGCTGGACCAGCACCCGGGCCAGCGCCACCCGGGCCCGTTCGCCGCCGGACAGCGCGGTGAACGGGCGCCCGGCGAAGCCGGTGGACTCGGTGGCCGCCATCGCCTCGGCGACCACCGCCTCGTCCTCGGCGGCCGCCGCCGTCCCGGCCCAGGGCGCGCGGCCCATCCGGACCACCTCGTCGGCCGGGAACGGGAACGACAGCGCGGCGGACTGCGGCAGCAGCGCGCGGTGCAGGGCGAGCGCGGCGGCGCCGTAGCCGGCCAGCGGCCGGCCGAGCAGCGTGACCTCCCCGCCGTCCGGTGCGACGTCGCCGGCCAGGACGGACAGCAGGGTGGACTTCCCGGCGCCGTTGGGCCCGAGCAGTGCGACCACCTCCCCGGCGGCGACCCGGACCGAGGCCCCGGTCAGCAGCCCGCGCCCGCCCACGCTCAGCCGTACGGCCTCGGCGGCGAGCAGCTCGGTTCCGATCGACGGTCGTCCGGGGATCTCCCGGTGGCGGCGCAGTCTCACGCCCAGCCTCCCTGCCTGGTCCTGGTCCGGCGCAGCAGCCAGAAGAAGAACGGGCTGCCGAGCAGGGCGGTGAGCACGCCGAGCGGCAGTTCGGCCGGCTCCGCGAGGGTGCGGGCGGCGAGGTCGGCGGCCACCAGCACCAGCGCGCCGCCGAGCGCCGAGGCGGGCAGCAGGAAGCGGTGGCCGGGCCCGGCGAGCATCCGCAGCAGGTGCGGCACGACCAGTCCGACGAAGCCGATGATGCCGCTGACCGCGACGGCCGCGGCGGTGAGCAGCGCGACGACGGTGATCAGCACCAGCCGCATCCGTTCGACGTCCACGCCGAGGTGGCGGGCCGGGCGCTCGCCGAGCGCCAGCAGGTCCAGCTTCCGGGCGTACAGCGGGGCGACGGCGAGGCCGGTCAGTGCGAACGGCAGGACGGCCAGCACCTTGCCCCAGGTGGCCTGGGCGAGCGAGCCGAGCTGCCAGAAGGTGACCTGGCTGATCGCGGCGGAGTCGGCGGTGAAGAGGAAGATGCCGATCAGCGCGCCGCAGAAGGCGTTCACGGCGACGCCGGTGAGGATCAGTGTGACCACTTCGGTGCGTCCGCCGGCACGGGCCATCAGGTAGACCGCGAAGACCGTCAGCAGGCCGCTCGCGAAGGCGAAGGCGGTGACCGTCCAGCTGCCGAGGGCGTCCAGGCCGAGCACGATGCAGGCCACCGCGCCGACCGCGCCGCCGGAGGAGACGCCGATCACGGCGGGTTCGGCGAGCGGGTTGCCGAACACGCCCTGCATCAGCGCCCCGGCGCAGCCCAGCGAGCCGCCGACCAGCAGGGCGAGCACCACCCGGGGCAGCCGGACGTTCCACAGCACCGACTCGGGCACCCGGTCCAGGGCGTGGCCGCCGAGGCCGAGGCGGTGGGCCGCGGAGGCGAGCACGTCGCCGAGCGGGATGCGGTAGGCGCCGATGCCGGCCGCCAGCAGGGCGCAGAGGACGAGGGCGGTGGCGAGGGCGGCGGTGATCAGTACGGTCCGGTCGACGGCGCGGGTACGCCGCTCGCGGGGCGGCGTGGAGGACGGTGCGGAGGACGGGCCCGAGGGCTGTGCCGCAGCCGGTTCCGGGGGCTGCGCGGCGGGCGGCACCGGGGGTGTCCGCCGCCGTGCGGGGGCGGTCACCGGGCGCCCGCCGGGTAGAGCTGGGCGGAGATCTCCCGCAGCACCTGCGGGGTGCGCGGGCCGTAGCTGAGCAGTTGTCCGTCCTCGATGGAGACGATCCGGCGGTCCAGCCCGGCGGGGGTCTGGGCGACGCCGGGCAGCTTGAGCAGGCCGTCGACGCCGCCGACCGAGTCGAGCCCCTTGCTCATCACCAGGATCGCGTCGGGGGCGGCCTTGACCAGGGCTTCGCTGGTGAGCGGGGTGAAGTCGCCGGTGAGGCCGGCGGCCGTGCCGGCGTCCTCGCCGCCGACCGCCTCGATCAGCGAGCCGGCGCCGGAGGCGGGGCCGCCGAGCAGGTAGACGGAGGCGCTGCCGCGCAGGTAGAGGAAGGCGACCTTGGGCCGGTGGCCGGTGGTGGCCGGGACGGCGGCCCGGGCGGCGTCCGTCCGCTGTTCGGTGCGTTCCCTCAACTGCCGTCCGGCGTCCGGGACTCCGAGGGCGGCGGCGACGGTGTCGATGCGTGGGCCGACGTCGGCCAGGCGCTTGGCGTCGTCCAGGACGATCAGCGGGACCCCGGCGGCCCGGATCTGGGAGATCGCCTCGGCCGGGCCGGTGGAGCGGTCGGCGAGGACGACGGTGGGGTGCAGCGAGAGCACGCCCTCGGCGGAGACCTCGTGGGCCTGGGTGATCACGGGCAGGTCGGCGGCCTGCCGGAAGGTGGTGGACACGTCCCGGGCGACCGCCTTGGGGCCGAGGCCGAGGCTGAACACCAGCTCGGCGAGGCTGCCGTTGAGCGGGATGATCCGTTCGGCGCTGGTGACGGTGACCTGGCGGCCGTCGGCGGAGGCGGTGGTGGCCGGGAGCTGCGGGACGGGTGCGACGGCCAGTGGTTCGACCGTGTCGGGTGCGCGGGAGGCGGGGGCCGCCGCGGTGTTCCCGGCGGGGCCGCAGGCGGCGAGGGGGAGCAGCAGGCCGAGGGCGAGCAGCAGGAGGGCGGGCCCGCGGGCCGCCCGGGATCGGATCGTGCCGCTGCTCAACCTGAGTCCTTCCGTCGGGAGTTGGCGCCTGTCGCGGTGGGGTGGGAGGTGCGGTGACGGGCGTCTTGACTCATATATTAGGTTAGCCTTACCTAAATCCTGCAAGGGGGTCGGTGTCTGCCGTGCCCGCCCCCTGCGCCGTCCCCGCACCCCGTCGAGGAGTGATCCGCCGTGCCCCTGTCCAGCCGGCTCCGCCGTTCGGTCGCCGCCCTGGTCGCCGCCCTCGCCGCCCTGCTGGCGGTGGGGCTGTCACCGGGTCAGGCGGCGGCCGCCGAGGGCAAGGTCTCCGGCGGGCGGCTGGACTGGGGGATCAAGCAGTCCTTCCTGACCTACCTCACCGGGCCCATCGCGAAGGGCAAGTGGAGCCTGACGGGTGGCGCGGCGACGGTCGGCGGCAACACCTTCCGGTTCCACTCCGCGAACGGGACGTACGACCCGGCGACCGGCGCGCTGACCGCCGCCTTCTCCGGCGGGGTCCGGTTCACCGGGCACCAGGAGAACGGCGTTGACGCACTCGACATGAGCCTCGGCCGGCTCACCTTCCGGGCCGTCCAGGGCGGCGCGGCCGGGCTCTACGCCGACGTCAGCAGCAAGTCCAAGGAGACCGGACAGGTCAGCAGCGCCGGCCAGGCCAAACTGGCCGACCTCTCGCTGGCCGGCGTCGACCTGCGCGGCGCGGGCGGCACCCTGACGCTGAGCAGCGTCCCGGCCACCCTCACCGATGCCGGGGCGAAGGCCTTCGGCAACTTCTACCAGGCCGGGACGGCCCTCGACCCGCTCACGCTCTCGGTCAACCTGCCCGCCGCGCAGGCCGCTTCGGCACCACCGGCACCGGCACCGGCCCCGACCGCCGCGCAGAGCGCCCCGGCCGCCGCCCCGAGCACCGCCCCGGCCGCCGAGCCGACCGCCCCGGCCCCCGCCGCCCGCACCGGGTTCGCCGCCGGGAGCCTCGACTGGGGCGTCCGCCGCACCTTCCGCGACTACGTCACCGGCACGATCGCCCAGGGCCGTTGGGAGCTCGGCGCCGGTGCGGCCGACGGCGGCGCGTTCTTCCGCTGGACCCCGGCCAAGGGCAGCTACGACCCGGCGACCGGCGCGCTGACCGCGGACTTCGGCGGCACCGTCCGCTTCACCGGTCTGCGCAGCGGCGACACCTACGGCCTGGACCTCACCCTCGCCGCCCCCGGTGTCACGGTGGCCGACGGCCGGGGCCGACTGGTCGCGGACGTCTCCGGCCGGACCCCGGACGGCGCCGTCCAGCAGCTCGGGAGCGTCGAGCTGGCCGCGTTCGACCCGGCCGGGCTCACGGTGGACGGCGGCCTGCTGAAGGCCGTCGAACTGCCGCTCACCCTCACCGAGGGCGGCGCCAAGGCCTTCGGCGGCCTCTACCCGACGGGCACCGAGATGGACCCGCTGAGCTTCGCCGTCGCCCTCGACCCCTCGGCCGCGCTGCCCCCGCTGCCCGACCTCGGCAGCGCCCCGGCCTCCCCGCCGGCGGCCGCCGCGAGCCCGGCGTCCGCCGCACCCGTCGCGACGTCCGCCCCGGCCTCCTCCGGCGGCGTTCCGGTCGCGGCCGTGGCCGGCGGCGCGGTGCTGGTGGCCGCGCTCGCGGCGACCGGCGGCCTGCTGCTGCGGCGCCGCCGGGCCGCCGCCACAGCCGGGACGGCCGACGTCGCAGCCGGGACGGCCGCCGGCGGCCGAGGCTCCGACGACGCGGCCTGACCCCCCTCCGGGAGCGTCCCCCCGCTCCCTCCCCCATCCGAACGGAGTAACCAGCATGTCCCGCAACCGCACCCGGCTGGCCGCCCTCGCGGCCGCCACCGCCGGCCTCGGCCTGACCGCGCTCGGTGCCCCCGCACTCGCCTTCGGCGCGGGCGGCCCCGGCAGCGTCAGCTACGACACCGGCTCCCTGGACTGGGGCGTGAAGGCCGGCTTCCGCTCCTACATCGGCGGCCCGGCCTCCCAGGGCGGCGCGATCGAGCTGACCGGCGGCGCCACCACCAACGCCGACGGCACCTTCCACTTCGGCCTGGCGAGCGCCGGCTACGACCTCGCCACCCACACCCTCAGCTCCTCCTTCACCGGCGGCGTCCACTTCACCGCCCACCACGGCGCACTGGACGTGGCGCTCAGCGACCTGAAGATCACCACCTCCGGGACCACCGGCACGCTCACCGCCGACACCGCCTCCAAGGAGTCGATGGGTGCGGCCGAGATCACCCGCCGGGATGACGTGCCACTGGTGACGTTCACCGTTGCGCGGGACACCACCACGGGGGTGCCGGCCGCCGCGAAGATGACCGAGCAGGGGGCCAAGGCCTTCGCGGGCTTCTACCCGGCTGGGACGGACATGGACCCGCTGTCGCTGCTGCTGAAGCAGGGCCCGGCGACGCCCTCCCCGTCCCCCACCGCCACCACGCCCACCGCCACGCCGTCCGGCCCGGGCACCGCCTCGCCGACCGCGCAGCCGAGCTCGACGCCCACCTCGACGCCGTCGTCCACCCCGTCGGCCACGCCGTCCTCCTCGCCGAGCCCGACCGCGTCCGGCACCCCGTCGTCCTCCGCGTCGCCCACCGCCGGCCCCTCGGCGAGCGGGACCCCCGGCACCGTCCCGGCCCGGCTGCCCGTGCTGAACGGCACCCTGGACTGGAAGGTCAAGGAGAGCTTCCGCAAGTACCTCGAATCCCCGATGGCCGCCGGCAAGGTCGAGTTCGGCGGCGGCGCGGCCGACTACCGCTTCGGCGGTGCCACCGGCGCGTACAACACCGCCGACCACACGCTGACCGCCGCCTTCGACGGCTCGGTCCGCTTCCTCGGCCACCCCGGCAAGGACGGCTGGGCGCTCGACACCAAGCTCTCCAAGCTGGGCCTGGCGATCGACCGCGACGGCGCCTTCCTGACCGCCGACGTCAACAGCAAGTCGGCCGACGGCAAGTCGACGTCGCTGAGCGGTGCCCGGATCGCCAAGCTCGACGTCCCGGCCTCCGCGCTGAAGCCGGTCGACGGCGTGGTGACGCTCTCCGGCGTCCCGGCCACGCTCACCGCCGAGGGCATCCCGGCGTTCTCCGACTACCCGGCCGGTACGGTCCTGGACCCGGTCACCGCCGTCCTGGCGTTCGACAAGGACGCCAAGCTGCCGCCCGCCGGATCGACCGGCGGCGGCGGCAGTGGCAGTGGCGGCGGCTCCGGTGCCAACGTCGGGTCCGGCGCCAACGGCCAGGGCTCGGGCTCGGGCAGCGGCACGGTCGGCGGCGCCTCGCTGACCTCCACCGGGCTGACGTCCACCGGGCTGGGCGGTGCGGGCGGCGGTTCGCTGGCCGCGACCGGTGCGGACACCCCCGTGGTCCCGCTGCTCGCCACCGCCGCCGGACTGCTGCTGGTCGGCGGCAGCGCCACCGTGCTGGTCCGCAGCCGCCGGAGCGCCGCGCGGTCCTGACCAGGCCTTATGAGCGGGCCTCATGGCCCAGCCTCATGAGCAGGCCTCATGAGCAGGCCTCATGAGCAGGCCTCATGAGCAGGCCTCATGACCCGGCCCCGGCGAGCAACCGCTCGCCGGGGCCGGAGCCGTACCCGGTGCCGCCGGGACGGAACGCCTACGCGCTCAGCGGGTAGCGCGAGTCCAGGTCGCGGAAGACCGCCCCGTTGAGCACGAAGGCCCGCTTGCACTCGTCGACCACCCGGCGCCGCTCGACCTCGTCCATCGCCGCGCCGGCCGCGTCCAGCCTGGCCCGGTACTCGCGCTTGAAGGCGGCCGGGTTCTCGACCTCCTCGAAGACGTAGAACCGCACGCCGTCGCCCTTGCGGGCGAATCCCCAGGTCTTCTCCGCGACGCCGCGGATGATCTGACCGCCGGACAGGTCGCCCAGGTAGCGGGTGTAGTGGTGCGCGATGTACCCGGCCGGCCATTCGGCGGCCAGCTCCTCGATCCGGGCGACGTACGCGGCGGTGGCGGGCAGCGGCTCCAGCCCGTCCTGCCAGTCGGGGCCGCGCAGGTGGGCCAGGTCGCGCTCGATGGCGGCGGTGCGCAGCAGCGTCCGGTCGACGAAGGGGCCTGCCAGCGGGTGCTCCGCGAGCTGCTCCAGCGGGCCCTCCAGGGCCCGGTAGACGTGCCAGAGCTGGCCGGTGAGGTCGGCGTACGCCTCTATCCCGAGTCGGCCGTGGAGCAGGTGGCCCATGAACGGGGAGTGCTCGGCGGCCTCGTGCTCCTCGCTGCTGGCGGTGCGGAGCACGGTGGAGAACGGGACGGGCTCGGACGCGGGCATGCGGCCTCCAGGGATCGGATGCGGCCGGGTCGGATTCCGCCCCGACAGTTTTGGTTAGCCTAACCTAACTTCACATCTTGCCGACAGGCTGTCGGCAAACTGTTCGACAGCCTGCCCGCAGAACCCACCGGCCAACCACCCGGCCGAGCGGGCGCGCGGCCGGTCCCGCCCCCGGAAACGACAGGGGCCGGGGCCCGCGGACGAATCCGCGAACCCCGGCCCAGGCTGTCCCGACCTACCTCGAACTGCCCTGATCGAACGAGATCGGAACGACGGCTCAGTGGCCGCCCTGCTCCGCAAGGCGCTTGATCGAAGCGGTGACCTCGGCCTCGGCCTCGGCGCGGCCGACCCAGTCGGCGCCCTCGACGGACTTGCCGGGCTCCAGGTCCTTGTAGACCTCGAAGAAGTGCTGGATCTCCAGGCGGTCGAACTCCGACACGTGGTGGATGTCGCGCAGGTGCTCCCAGCGCGGGTCCGTCGCCGGGACGCAGAGCAGCTTGTCGTCGCCGCCGGCCTCGTCGGTCATGTGGAACATGCCGATCGCGCGGCACTTGATGAGGCAGCCCGGGAAGGTCGGCTCGTCCAGGATGACCAGGGCGTCCAGCGGGTCGCCGTCCTCGCCGAGCGTGCCCTCCACGTAGCCGTAGTCGGCCGGGTAGCGGGTCGAGGTGAAGAGCATCCGGTCCAGCCGCAGGCGACCGGTCTCGTGGTCGACCTCGTACTTGTTACGAGAGCCCTTCGGGATTTCGATAAGGACGTCGAACTCCAACGGTTCCTCCAAGGTAGGGACTGACAGAATCCAAGTGTCTCCTACGGGAGTGAGTGCTCGGGAAAGGGGCCGGTCGGTGCGCGCAGGGGGAGGAGCGGCTCGCCGCCGGAGGGGGACGGCCGCGGGGCTGTTCGGAGCGGCGGTCCTGGTCGCCGGAACGGTCCTGACCTCGGGCGGCGCGTACGCGCAGCCCTCGCCGTCGCCCGGCGGTCACAGCGCCGGGCACGGCGGGGACGACAGCCACGACGGCAGCCGTGACGGCGACCGCGGCGAGCGCGACGGCGGGAAGGGCGACCACGGGAAGGGCACCGGCCGGAGCCGGCCGGGCGAGAGCCCGTCCGCGACGCCCACCCACCGGTCCGGGCCGTCCGCCGCCGCAGGCCGAACGCCCGCCGCGCGCCCGGCCCCCGCGGCGGGCGCCGTGCTGGCCGCCGCCGAGGTCGGCCCGGAGGCCGCCGTCCCCACCGCGCAGGGCCTCCAGCAGGCCCTGGCCGCCGCCCTCGCCGACCGCGGCCTCGGCGAGGTCACCTTCGCCGTCGCGGACGCCTCCGCCGACCGGTTCCTGTACGGCTCGGGGGAGAACACCCCGGCCACCCCCGCCTCCACCACCAAGCTGGCCACCTCGATCGCGGCGCTGTCGCTCATCCCCGGCGACACCCGGCTGAGCACCAGGGTGGTCCGCGGCGCGGACCCGGGCACGATCACCCTGGTCGGCGGCGGCGACCCGACGCTGACCGCCCTGCCCGCCGACCAGGTCCGGATCGGCGGGCAGCCCGCCGACGCCGACACCGCCCCGGCCTCGCTGGACGCGCTCGCCCGGCAGACCGCCGCCGCCCTCGCCGCCGCCGGCACCACCACGGTCAGGCTGGACTACGACCTGTCGATGTACACGGGCAGTCCGCAGCACCGCAACCACGACGCGCAGAACATCGCCCTGGTCGTCCCGTTGATGGTGGACGAGGCCAAGGTGGACCCGAGGAGCCGCGAGGAGGCGCCGGCCCGCGTCGCCGACCCGGCCGGCGCGGCCGCCGAGGCCTTCGCCGCCCTGCTCAGGACGCAGGGCATCACCGTGGAGGGCCGGGCCAAGGCCGCCGCGGCCCCGGCCGCCGCCGACGCGCCCGTCCTCGGCCGGGTGGACTCGCCCACCGTCGACCGGCTGGTCGAGCGCCTGCTGACCACCTCCGACAACCAGCTCGCCGAGGCGATCGCCCGTCAGGCCGCCCTGGCCGCCCACCAGCCGGCCGGTTTCGAGGGGGCGGCCGCCGCCGTCACCCAGGAGCTCGCCCGGCTCGGGGTGCCGATGGCCGACGTGGTGCTCAACGACGGCAGCGGCCTGAACCCGGGCAACGCGATCCCGCCCGCCGTCCTGGTCCGGCTGCTCTCCCTGGCCGCCTCCGACCGGTACCCCGCCCTGCGCCCGGTGCTCACCGGCCTCCCGGTGGCCGGTTTCACCGGCACCCTGGGCAAGCGCTACGGCTCCGGCTCGGGCGCGGCCGACGCGGCCGGCCTGATCCGGGCCAAGACCGGCACCCTCAGCGGCGTCAACACCCTTGCCGGCACCGTCGTCGACGCCGACGGCCGGCTCCTGGCCTTCGCCGTGATGACCCGCACCACCGCCCCCGCCGACACGGCCCGCGCCGCGATGGACCGGATCGCCGCCCGGCTCACCGCCTGCGGCTGCCGCTGACCCGCCCGCCCCGAGGCCGCCGCCGGGCCGGTGCGCCGATGACGACCCGCCCGCGGCGGGCACCCGCCCGGGTGCGGGCCCGGGCCGAGGTGTTCGGGTCGGGTGGCTG
This sequence comes from Kitasatospora sp. NPDC056446, assembly GCF_042796115.1. Classification (NCBI taxonomy): domain Bacteria; kingdom Bacillati; phylum Actinomycetota; class Actinomycetes; order Kitasatosporales; family Streptomycetaceae; genus Kitasatospora; species Kitasatospora sp. NPDC056446. Next base: position 51,636 of record NZ_JBHTRF010000009.1, read on the forward strand.
CCGCAGGCGGCGGGGAGCACGTACGGTGAGGGCATGACGAGCGCGAGTGGCGGTGCTGACATGGTCGACTGGAACCTCGCGGTCGCAACCGCGACCAGGCTGATGCGGCCGGGGCCCGAGGTGAGCCGGGCGGAGGCGGCGGCGGTGGTCGCCGAGCTGCGCAGGCACGCCCTGGCGGCGGAGGAGCACGTACGGGCGTTCACCGGCATGCGGTCGTCGAGCCTGGCGCAGGCCGCGGCGACGCCGGTGCTGGTGGTGGACCGCCCCGGGTGGGTGCGGGCGAACGTGGCGGGCTTCCGTACGGTCGTCCAGCCGCTGGTGGAGAAGTTGCAGGCGCGCCGGACGGGCGGCGCGGCGGCCGGAGTGTTCGGCACGGTGGGGGAGAAGGCGACCGGGATCGAGGTCGGGGCGCTGCTGGCGTTCCTGTCGACCAAGGTGCTGGGCCAGTACGAGACCTTCGCCCCGGCGGAGCCCTCGCTGGAGACCCCGGACAGTCCGGCGGCGCTGTTCGACAAGCCGCGGCTGGGGCCGGAGGGCCCCGGGCCGGGCCGGCTGCTGCTGGTGGCGCCGAACATCGTGCACGTCGAGCGGGAGCTGGACGTCGACCCGTCCGACTTCCGGCTCTGGGTCTGCCTGCACGAGGAGACCCACCGGACGCAGTTCACGGCGGTGCCGTGGCTGCGCGACCACATCCAGTCCGAGGTGCAGTCCTTCCTCGCCGAGACGGACGTCGACCCGGGCGCGCTGCTGGACCGCCTGCGGGACGCGGCGGGTTCGCTGGGCGGGCTGCCGGGCGTCGGCGGCCGGGAGAGCGCCTCCTCGGCGAACCTGCTGGAGATCGTCCAGTCGCCCTCGCAGCGCGAGATCCTCGGCCGGCTGACGGCCGTGATGTCGCTGCTGGAGGGCCACGCGGACGTGGTGATGGACGGGGTCGGCCCGGCCGTCGTGCCGACGGTCGCGGAGATCCGGGAGAAGTTCCAGCAGCGTCGGGACCGCGGCGCGAACCGGCTGGACCTGCTGCTGCGCCGGCTGCTGGGCATGGACGCCAAGCTGCGCCAGTACCAGGACGGCGCGGTGTTCGTGCGCGGGGTGGTGGAGCAGGTCGGCATGGAGGGGTTCAACCGGGTGTGGACCTCCCCGAACACCCTGCCGACCAAGGAGGAGATCCACGACCCGACCGCCTGGGTGGCCCGGGTGGCGCGCTGAGCGGCCCGGTGGCACAGGCGGGTCGTGAGCCGGGCGGCAAGCGGCGCGTGGTGGTCAAACCCGCTCGTACGAGTGGTCCAATCGGGCAGACGACGAGTGAAGAAGCGTTTCTTCATTCACCCGAACGTGGGACGGTGGTCGTACCGGTGGCGCGGGTGGCGTAGCGGGTCGCTCCTTTCTGCCACCATCTGTGAGCGCCCGGTAACAGGGCGCTCACGGCAGGTGCGCGGTCCCGCCGCGTCCGCCGCAGTCCTGTCCCCCTTCCGCCGAGGAGTTCTCCGCCGTGGGCCCTCACCCCGCCGTCGCCGCGATACGCCTGGCCGTTCGCCGCACGCTCACCGACCTCGCCGCCGAGGTCGGTTCCACCTTCACCGCGCCCGTGCGCTCGCCCCGGGAGCGCCCGGCCGGTGCGCCGCTGGTCGGTGCCGCCGTCGGCACCACCCTGATCGGCAACGCCGCGCGCCACCCGTCCGGACTGCCGCGCACCCCGGCCGCGCCCGGCTCGCCGCTGGTCCTGGTCGCCGTCAGCGGCGGCGCCGACTCGATGGCGCTGGCCATCGCCGCCGCCTTCGAGGCCCCCAAGATCGGCCTGCGGGTCGGCGCCGTCACCGTCGACCACGGCCTCCAGCCCGGTTCGGCCGAGCGCGCCGACCAGGTCGCCGAGCGGCTGCGCTCGCTCGGACTCGACCCGGTCGAGGCGGTCCCGGTGCGGGTCGGCCGCGCCGGAGGCCCGGAGGCGGCAGCCCGGGACGCCCGCTACACGGCCCTGGACGAGGCCGCGGACCGCCACGGCGCCGTCGCGGTGCTGCTCGGCCACACCCGGGACGACCAGGCCGAGACCGTGCTGCTGGGCCTGGCCCGCGGCTCCGGCTCCCGCTCGCTGGCCGGGATGCCGGCCCAGAAGGGCCGCTACCGCCGCCCGCTGCTGGAACTGGACCGGGCCGCCACCCGGCAGGCCTGTTCCGCCCAGTCGATCCCGGTCTGGGACGACCCGCACAACTGTGATCCCGCCTACACCCGCTCCCGGGTCCGCCACGAGGTGCTGCCGGTCCTGGAGAAGCACCTGGGCGGCGGCGTGGTCGAGGCGCTGGCCCGCACCGCCCGGCTGTTCCGCGACGACGCCGACGCCCTCGACCAGTGGGCCTCTTTGGCCGAACGCGACCTCCGTACGGGGGAAGGCGCCCTGGACGCCGCGAAACTGGCCGAACTGCCGTCGGCGGTCCGCCGCCGGGTGCTGCGCCGGGCCGCGCTGCGCGCGGGCTGCCCGGCCGGGGACCTGTTCGCCCGGCACCTGGAGACCATCGACCTGCTGGTCACCGGATGGCGCGGCCAGGGGCCGCTGCACCTACCCGGGGGCGTCGAGGCCACCCGCAGGTGTGGCACGCTGGTCTTTCGGCGGCAGGGCGACTGACGGGCGAGGCATGCCCCGGGGGAGCCGGCCGCCGGCCACAAAGACCCCGAACGTTTGAGGACGTATCCCCGGTGGACCAGAACGACATGGGCGCTGACCTCGCGAAGGTGCTCATCAGCAAGGACGAGATCGACGCCAAGCTCTCGGAGCTGGCCGAGCGAATCGACCGGGACTACGCAGGGAAGGACCTGCTGATCGTCGGCGTCCTCAAGGGGGCCGTGATGGTCATGGCCGACCTGGCCCGGACCCTGCACTCGCAGGTCACCATGGACTGGATGGCGGTCTCCTCCTACGGGATGGGCACCAAGTCCTCCGGCGTGGTCCGGATCCTGAAGGACCTGGACACCGACATCGCCGGCCGTGACGTCCTGATCGTCGAGGACATCATCGACTCCGGTCTGACGCTGTCCTGGCTGCTGGGCAACCTGGGCTCGCGCGGCCCGGCCTCGCTGGAGGTCTGCACCCTGCTGCGCAAGCCGGACGCGGCCAAGGTCGAGATCGACGTGAAGTACGTCGGTTTCGACATCCCGAACGAGTTCGTGGTCGGCTACGGCCTGGACTACGCGGAGAAGCTGCGTAACCTCCCCTTCATCGGCACCCTCGCCCCGCACGTCTACGGCGGCTGAGGGTCCGTTCGGGCTAGGGGCGGGAACAGTAGGTGGTTCCCGCCCGTTGGACCGAGGGACCAAAGAACCAAAGCCGTGTCGCCGTGCTCCCGCCATGGGTGGGTCCCACTGCGGTACGGTCCAATAAACCGCTCTTCACATGAGCACCGAACCGGATGCGCCGCGGCCCACAGCCACACGGCGCCGCTGAGTGGCAGGAGGGACGGGGCGGCAACGCCCCGCATGGATGGACGTCAAGCGATACTTCCGTGCGCCGATCATGTGGATCGTGCTGGCCGTCCTCGCCGTCATCGTACTGATGCAGGTCGTTTCGGACTCGAACGGCTACAAGACGGTGGACACCGGTCAGGTCGTCGCAGCGATCGATGCGCACAGCGTCAAGTCGGCGCAGATCACCACCGGTGACTCGAACACCATCAAGATCCAGCTGAAGGACGGCGCAACGCTGCCCAACGCCGGCACGGGCAAGACCCCGTCCGGTACCAAGTTCCAGGCCTCGTACATCGGCGACCAGGGCGTCGCCATCGCCGACAAGCTCCAGGCCCAGATCAACGACAAGGACCCGAACACGCTCGCCGAGGGCTACACGGTGAGCCCGGAGAAGCAGAGCACCTTCGTCAGCCTGCTGCTGTCGATGCTGCCGATCGTGATCATCGTCCTGGTCTTCCTGTTCCTGATGAACCAGATGCAGGGCGGCGGCTCCCGCGTCATGCAGTTCGGCAAGTCCAAGGCCAAGCTGCTGACCAAGGACACCCCGAAGACCACCTTCGCCGACGTCGCCGGTGCGGACGAGGCGGTCGAGGAGCTCCACGAGATCAAGGAGTTCCTCCAGGAGCCGGCCAAGTTCCAGGCCGTCGGCGCCAAGATCCCCAAGGGTGTGCTGCTCTACGGCCCGCCCGGTACCGGCAAGACCCTGCTGGCGCGTGCCGTCGCGGGCGAGGCCGGGGTGCCGTTCTACTCGATCTCCGGCTCGGACTTCGTCGAGATGTTCGTCGGCGTCGGCGCCAGCCGTGTCCGCGACCTCTTCGAGCAGGCCAAGGCGAACGCCCCGGCGATCGTCTTCGTCGACGAGATCGACGCCGTCGGCCGGCACCGCGGTGCGGGTCTCGGCGGCGGCCACGACGAGCGCGAGCAGACCCTCAACCAGCTGCTGGTCGAGATGGACGGCTTCGACGTCAAGGGCGGCGTGATCCTGATCGCGGCGACCAACCGCCCCGACATCCTGGACCCGGCGCTGCTGCGCCCGGGCCGCTTCGACCGCCAGATCGCGGTCGAGCGCCCCGACCTCCAGGGCCGTCTGGACATCCTCAAGGTGCACCAGAAGGGCAAGCCGATCGCGCCCGACGTCGACCTGTCGGCCGTCGCCAAGCGCACCCCCGGCTTCACCGGTGCCGATCTGTCGAACGTCCTCAACGAGGCGGCGCTGCTGACCGCCCGTTCGGACAAGAAGCTGATCGACAACTACATCCTGGACGAGGCGATCGACCGCGTCGTGGCGGGTCCGCAGAAGCGCACGCGGATCATGTCCGACAAGGAGAAGAAGATCACCGCGTACCACGAGGGCGGCCACGCCCTGGTGGCGGCGGCCTGCCAGTACAGCGACCCGGTGCACAAGATCACCATCCTGTCCCGCGGCCGGGCCCTCGGCTACACCATGGTGCTGCCGGAGGAGGACAAGTACTCCACCACCCGCAACGAGATGCTCGACCAGCTGGCGTACATGCTGGGCGGGCGCGCGGCGGAGGAGCTGGTCTTCCACGACCCGACCACCGGCGCCTCGAACGACATCGAGAAGGCCACCGCCACGGCGCGGGCGATGGTCACCCAGTACGGCATGACCGAGCGGCTGGGCGCGATCAAGTTCGGCTCCGACAACGCGGAGCCGTTCCTGGGCCGTGAGATGGGCCACCAGCGCGACTACTCGGAAGAGGTCGCCGCGCTGGTCGACGAAGAGGTCAAGAAGCTCATCGAGAGCGCGCACAACGAGGCCTGGGAGATCCTGGTCGAGAACCGCGACGTGCTCGACAACCTGGTGCTGGAGCTCCTCGAGAAGGAGACCCTGAACAAGGAGCAGATCGCCGAGATCTTCGCGCCGATCGTCAAGCGCCCGACCCGGCCGGCCTGGACGGGCTCCACCCGTCGTACGCCGTCCACCCGGCCGCCGGTGCAGTCCCCGAAGGAGCTGGCGCTGACCAACGGCGCCGCTGCCGGGGCCGTCGCGCCGGTGGACGTCGTCAAGCTCCCGCCGCTGCCGGCCGCGGAGCCGCCGACCGAGGGCTGACCCCCGCAACCAAGGGGAATGGATGCCGCGTCACCAGGGTTTGTACCCTGGAGGCGCGGCATCCGTGCTGTTCAGCCAGAGTCTTCCCCACATGTAAGCGAGGCCCGCATGATCGACCCGGTGACGCTCGACGGTCCGTCCACCGTCGGGACCTTCGACCAGAAGCGGGCCGAGAACGCCATCCGCGAGCTGCTGCTCGCCGTCGGTGAGGACCCGGACCGCGAGGGCCTGCTGGAGACCCCGGCCCGGGTGGCGCGCGCCTACAAGGAGATATTCGCGGGCCTGTGGCAGGAGCCCGAGGACGTCCTCACCACCACCTTCGACCTCGGCCACGACGAGATGGTGCTGGTCAAGGACATCGAGCTGACCTCGGTCTGCGAGCACCACCTGGTGCCGTTCCGGGGCGTGGCCCACGTCGGGTACATCCCGTCCACCAGCGGCAAGATCACCGGGCTGTCCAAGCTCGCCCGGCTGGTCGACGTCTACGCCCGCCGCCCGCAGGTGCAGGAGCGGCTGACCAGCCAGGTGGCCGACGCCCTGATGCGGATCCTGGAGCCGCGCGGGGCGATCGTCGTGGTCGAGTGCGAGCACATGTGCATGTCGATGCGCGGCATCCGCAAGCCCGGCGCCAAGACCATCACCTCGTGCGTGCGCGGCCAGCTGCGTGACCCGGCCACCCGGGCCGAGGCGATGAGCCTCATCATCGGGCGCTGACCGGCTGACCGGCTGACCGGCTGACCGGAGAACGGCGGCGCGGCGGAACGGCTCAGGGCACCTCGTGCTCCGCGTGCGGCGGAGCCGGGGTGCCCAGCGCGTTGCGGCGCTCGGGCATCCGCAGCGTGACCATCCGGCGCCAGCCGAAGGCGCGGTCGTACAGGTAGAGCGCGTGCACCCCCAGGGTGACCGCGGTGAGCCGCCGGCGCGGCCAGCGCAGGATCCGGGCCATCCGGGCGGTGACCGCGAGGCCGACGTCCCGGTGGGTGCGGATCTCGCCGCGGGCGCTGGTCTCCAGGGCGTGCCGGATGTACGGGCCATGGCCCTGGGCCAGCAGCCGCAGCAGCTCCTCGTGGCAGTACGCGAGGTGGTTGTCCTCGTCGGCGGAGATCATCCGCATCGCCCGGCCGAGCTCGGGCTCGTCCCCGTACACCTTGACCAGTTGGCGCATCTGCTCGGCGGCGCGCTGCTCGGTGACCCGGCTGTGCGCGAGGTAGGTGATGATCTCGCGGTCGGTCAGCGGGACGTCGCTGTTCAGCCGTTCGTGGGAGAGGCCGACGCCCTGGCGCTCCAGCAGCATGCAGTAGTCGGCCTCGTCCGGGACCGGCACCTTGGGCAGGCCGCGCTTGGTCAGCAGTTGGGTGAAGATCCGGCCGTGCTTGCGCTCGTCGGCGCCGTGCCGGGCGACCTTCGGCGCGAGGACCGGGTCCCGGGTGAGCGCCGTGATCCGCTCGTTCTCCCAGCCGCCCTGGTCCTCGCCGCCGGCCGCGATGCTGCAGAACAGCTGGTACGCCTGGTCGTTCCGGTAGATCTCGTCGAACAGCGATCGGGTGCTCAGCACGGGGCCTCCTGCGCGGATCCGGGGCGGCGCCCGCCGGGCGGCGGGCGGACGGCCGCGATACGTTCCCCCGGGCCGCCCCGCCGGTCGGGCCGACCGGCGGGTAATCACCCGCACGCGTCAGCCGAGGTGCGCGCCCAGCCATTCGAGCGAGGCCGGCAGCTCCCGGGTCCAGCTGTCGAAGTTGTGGCCGCCGTCGTCCAGGTAGAGCGAGTCGACCTTGAACTGGGGATTGGCCGCGGCGACCTGGGTGGCCTGGTCGACGAACTGGACGGTCTGCGGGTAGTCGCCCTCCTTGCGGGTGGAGACCACCAGCAGGCTGAGCGCCGGGACCGGCAGGTTCTGCAGCCGCCAGCCGAGGTCGTGCTGCTGGGTGAGCGCCTTGTCGCCGTTGAAGAGGTCGCCGTTGGTGTAGTTGTCCTGGCGCACGGTGAAGTCGCCGTGCAGGCTCGCCGCGCTGCCGAAGACGTTCGGGAAGCGCATCGCCAGGCGCAGCGCGCAGCTGCCGCCGGTGGAGTAGCCGAAGGTGGCCCAGGAGCCGGCCGTGCGGCCGACCCGGTAGCTGCCGCGGACGGCGTCCGGCACGTCCTTGACGAACCAGGCCTCGGTCCGCGGCCCGTTGGGGACGTCCACGCACTCGGTGTCCCGGGCCGGGACGACCGCCGGGCGGGCCATCACCACGACGGTCGGCGGCATCTTGCCGGAGCGCTGGAGCTCGTAGGCGGTCTGGGGGAGCGGCAGGTCCTTGACCAGGTTCAGCGAGACGCCCGGGTAGCCGCCGATGGCCAGCAGGACGGGGAAGCGGACCAGGGCGAACTTCGGGTCGAAGTACTCGGGCGGCAGGTAGACGAACATCTGGTCGGAGAATCCCGTCTCCTTGCCGCTGACCCGGACCGACTCGACCTTGCCGACCTCCTCGGGGGTGCCCTTGGGCAGGTTGGTGACGGTCTCCAGGCCGCCCTCGTTGCTGGGCTGGACCAGCGCGTCGGCGACCGGGGTGCCGCCCTTGTGGTTCTCGCTGCTGGTCAGCGCGAGCTTGGCTCCGCCGGGGCTGAGCAGGTCGCCCCAGGACGTGTAGAACCCGAAGGTGTTGTTCACCGACAGGGCGAGCACGGCCATGGCCGAGACTTGAACCACCGTCATCAGGCCGATCCGGCCGAGCACCGGCAGCGGGCGCTGCCTCGCCAGCCGGGGCCAGATCCACAGGGTGGTGACCAGGGCCGCAGCTCCGAGTGCGAGCAGCGAGTTCACCAGCGCGTCGCTGGTCAGTTCCATGCGGTCGGCCTTCCGGTGGGACACTGTCGGTGCGGGCTTCATCGTCTGGCGGTCCGTCAGCCCGGGCCACCGCGGCTAGGCTGTCCGGACGCCCGGGCAGGGGCGGAGGGCGGGGGGAGCCCGAGGCAACCGGCACCCTAGAATGCGGCGTCCACCGTACGTAACGCGTCCCGGAGGGTCCTGCCGCGCCACGCGGCGGCGGACCCCCGGCTCCCACCGCCGGCTCAACCCGCAGCGCTTCCACGGCCCCGGTTTACCGACCGTTTCCGGGTCCTTGGTATGCGCATTGCCTGATGAAGGAATAGGCATGAAGGTCCATCACGCGTCCTCCCCCGGAGTGACGGGACACCGCACCGCAGCCTCTACGCTGAGCTTCCATGAGCGTTCCCGTGTCCGTTGAGCCGAGCCCCGAGCAGCCGCCGCGCCGTCGTCGCGGCCTGCAGACGCTGCGTACCCAGGCGGCAGCCGTCCCGAGGGCCTGGCTCCCGGGGGCGGTCGGCTACGCCTGTCTGCTGATCGGACTGATGGACATCGCCGGAGCGGTGTTCCCCAAGCTCCGGCACACCAAGATGCACACCTTCGCCGGGCAGCTGCCGGGCGGCACCACCAGCCTGGCCGCCGTCGGCACGCTGATGGTCGGCATCCTGCTGGTGCCGCTGGCGCACGCGCTGCGCCGGCGCAAGCGGCGGGCCTGGCGGGCGGTCTGCGTGCTGCTGCCGGTCAGCGCGGCCCTGCACATCGTGCGCTGGCACCAGATCGGCCCGGCGGTCGTCTCGCTGATCGTCCTGGTCGTGATGCTGGTCCACCAGCGCGAGTTCTACGCCAAGGCCGACCCGCGCACCCGCTGGCGGGCCGTGGTCAACCTGGTCGTCATGGGCGTCCTCAGCGTGCTGCTCGGCCTGCTGATCGTGAGCACCCGCACCAAGTACGAGATCGGCCACCCGGGACTGGTCGAGCGGCTGCAGCACGTCGGGTACGGACTGTTCGGCTTCGAGGGCCCGATCCGCTACAACAACATCCGGATGTCCGACCTGGTCGCCTACCTGCTCGGCGGGCTCGGTCTGCTGACCGCCTTCACCACCGCCTACCTGGCGCTGCGCCCGGGCAAGCCGAAGCCCGAGCTCACCGCGGAGGACGAGGAGAAGGTCCGCGAACTGCTGGTGCGGCACGGCGAGCGCGACTCGCTCGGCTACTTCGCGCTGCGCCGCGACAAGAGCGTGCTGTTCTCGCCCACCGGCAAGGCCGCGATCTCCTACCGGGTGGTCTCCGGCGTGATGCTCGCCTCCGGCGACCCGGTCGGCGACGTCGAGGCCTGGCCCGGCGCGATCAAGGTGTTCATGGCCGAGGCCCGCGAGCACGCCTGGGTGCCGGCCGTGATGGGCTGCAGCGAGGTCGGCGGCGAGGTCTGGACCCGCGAGGCGGGCCTGGACGCGCTGGAGCTGGGCGACGAGGCGATCGTCGACACCGGCACGTTCTCGCTGGCCGGCCGGGCCATGCGCAACGTCCGCCAGATGGTCAAGCGGATCGAGCGCAACGGCTACTCCTGCAAGGTGCGCCGGGTCTCCGAGCTCACCGCAGAGGAGAAGTTCCGGGTCGCCGACGCCGCCGCCCGCTGGCGCGGCACCGACACCGAGCGGGGCTTCTCGATGGCGCTGGGCCGCTTCGGCGACCCGCTGGACGACGACTGCGTGGTGGTCACCGCCCACAAGGACCCGGAGGAGGGCGAGAGCGGCGACGACCTGAAGGCCGTGCTGCACTTCGTGCCCTGGGGGCCGGACGGCATCTCGCTGGAGCTGATGCGCCGCGACCGCGCCGCCGACCCCGGCCTGAACGAGCTGCTGATCGTCGCCGCGCTGCAGGCGGTGCCCGCGATGGGCGTGCGCCGGGTCTCGCTCAACTTCGCGATGTTCCGCTCGGCGCTGGCCCGCGGCGAGCGGATCGGCGCCGGCCCGGTGCTGCGCGCCTGGCGGGGGCTGCTGGTGTTCCTGTCGCGCTGGTTCCAGATCGAGTCGCTGTACAAGTTCAACGCCAAGTTCCAGCCCGAGTGGGAGCCGCGCTTCCTGGTCTTCCCGAACACCCGGGACCTGCCCCGGATCGGCTTCGCCGCGATGCAGGCGGAGGCCTTCATCACCCTCGGGATGCCCCGCTTCGGCCGCAAGCGCCAGCGTCAGGGCCTGATGCCCGTCCCGTCGACCCGTGAGGTCACCGAGGCCGCCTGAGGCCCCCGGGGCGCCCGCTGCGGCGGGCGCCCCGGGCAGTGCGGCTCCGTGACGGGCCCCCGCCGGGAAACCCCGGCGGGGGCCCCGTTCGATAATGGGGGCATGAGCACTTCGCCGTCCTTCTCCCTGCCGGCCGGTCTGCCGCGGCTCGAACGCTGCGCCGTGATGGGCGTGGTCAACGTGACGCCCGACTCCTTCTCGGACGGCGGGCTCTGGCACGACCCGGCGAAGGCGATCGCGCACGGCCTCGCCCTGCGCGCCCGCGGCGCGGACCTGGTGGACGTCGGCGGCGAGTCGACCCGGCCGGGCTCGCAGCGGGTGCCCGAGGAGGAGGAGCTGCGCCGGGTGGTCCCGGTGGTGCGCGAGCTCGTGGACGCCGGGGTGACGGTCTCCGTCGACACCATGCGCGCCTCGGTCGCCGAGCGGGCCGTCGCGGCCGGCGCCGCGATCGTCAACGACGTCTCCGGCGGGCTCGCCGACCCGGCGATGGCCCGGGTGGTCGCCGAGACCGGCGCGCCCTTCGTGGTGATGCACTGGCGGGGGCAGTCCGCCGACATGGACCGGCTGGCCGTCTACGGCGACGTGGTGCGGGACGTGGTCGCCGAACTCGCCGACCGGGTGGAGGCGCTGCTGGCGGCCGGGGTCAAGGAGGACCAGCTGATCCTCGACCCGGGGCTCGGGTTCGCCAAGACCCCCGAGCACAACTGGGCGCTGCTCGGACGCCTGGACGCGCTCACCGCGCTCGGCCGTCCCGTCCTCGTGGCGGCTTCGCGCAAGCGGTTCCTGGGTACGCTGCTCGCCGACCCGGCAACCGGGGAACTGCGCCCGGCCCGGGAGCGCGACGACGCGACGGCGGCGGTCTCGGTGCTGTCGGCCCAGGCCGGAGCCTGGGCGGTGCGGGTGCACGACGTGTCCGGCACGGCGGACGCCGTCCGGGTGGTCGCGGCCTGGCAGCGCGCGGCGCGTGGGGTGAGGGAGGGTCTGTGACAGGTGACGGCAGGTTGAGCGGTGGGACGGCCGGACAGGCCCGCGAGGCGGACCTGGAGGCCGTTCTGGCGGCGAACCGAGCGCTCTACGAGGCGCTGGAGCGGGGGGACCTGGAAGCGGTCGAGGAGGCCTGGCTGGGCGCCGCGGACGCCGACGACAAGGGCGGCGTGGTGTGCGTGCACCCCGGCTGGCCGGTGCTGCGCGGCCGGGCGCAGGTGACCCGCTCGTACATGCTGATCATGATGAACACGGAGTACATCCAGTTCTTCCTGACCGATGTCGAGGCCGAGGTCCACGGCGATGTGGCCCTTGTCACGTGCACCGAGAACATTCTGTCCGGCGGGGAGTCGGAGGAGGAGGGCGAGCTCGGACCGCTGGTCGGCGGAAAGGTTGTCTCGACGAATCTGTTCCGCCGTACCCCGGCCGGGTGGAAGCTCTGGTCGCATCACGGTTCACCCGTTCTGACCAGCGGTGACGAGGACGACGAGGACTGATTCCGGCAGCCGCGGAAATATGGTGCCGGGGCGCCGCCCGGGAATTCCCGAGTGGTCACCGAACGTTCACGTCAATCGCCATTCCGGTGCGCGTGGCGTCGTTTCGTGCCGGGTAGGACGGTCAGGCGTTGTCCGTGCTCGCGGGTAGATTCGAAACGGAGTGGCGGGCCTGCCGCCCGCCTTCGCCCTGCCCGTCCATGCCTTTCTCCGGGCGGGGCCCGTCCGACTGGGAGCAGTGATTCGTTTGCTGGACCGCGTCACCCTGCGGGGGCTGCGTGCCCGGGGCCACCACGGCGTCTTCGAGCGCGAGCGCGTCGAGGGCCAGACCTTCGTGGTCGACCTCGTGCTGTACCTGGACACCCGCCCCGCCGCGTCCGGAGACGACCTCACCCGCACGGCGCACTACGGCATCGTGGCCGAGGAGGTCACCGCGATCATCGCCGGCGAGCCGGTCGACCTGATCGAGACGCTGGCCCAGCGGATCGCCGACCAGTGCCTCGCGCACGAGGCGGTCGAGGAGGTCGAGGTCACCGTGCACAAGCCGGACGCCCCGATCACCGTGCCGTTCGACGACGTGACCGTGACCATCCACCGGGGCCGCGCATGACCGCCGCTGCGCGCCCGGCACTCGATGTAGAGGATTCCCGATGAGCACCAGCGACCCGACCGCCGCGCCGAACGCGTTCGACCTGGAGAGCAGGCTGGACTCGGCCGACACCACGCTGCACAGCCAGCGGTGTGCGGTGATCGCGCTCGGCAGCAACCTGGGCAACCGGCTGGACACCCTCCAGGGTGCCGTCGACGCGCTCGCCGACACGCCCGGGCTGAGGATCAAGGCCGTCTCCGCGGTCTACGAGACCGAGGCCGTCGGCGGCCCCGAGGAGCAGCCGAACTACTACAACGCGGTCGTCGTGCTGCGGACCTCGCTGCCGCCTCGGGACCTGCTGGAGCGCGGGAACGCGATCGAGGACGCCTTCGGGCGGGTGCGGACCGTCCACTGGGGCCCGCGCACCCTGGACGTCGACATCCTGGCCTACGAGGGCGAGCTCAGCGACGACCCGCAGCTGCTGCTGCCGCACCCGCGGTCGCACGAGCGGGCCTTCGTGCTCGCCCCCTGGCTGGACGCCCAGCCGGAGGCCGAGCTGCCCGGGCACGGGCGGGTGGACGCGCTGCTGGAGGCGCTCGGCGGTCCGGGCGCGCAGGGCGTGAAGCGCCGCGAGGACATCCGGCTGACGCTGCCGGAGTAGGCCCTCGGGGCCGGTGGGCAGGCGCGCCGGTGGGTGCGCGGCCGGCCGGCGGCCGGGGAACTCGACCGGTGGCCCGGCCGTACCAGTAGGTGTCCGCCGTTCGCGCGGGTGCCCGCCCGGCCGGGCCCGGTACGGTGGCCTGGCGCCGTCGCGTCGGGTCACCGGGCGGTCGGCCGGTTCTGGTACCCCGGGAAGGACCTCCTCCGAGTGAAGCTGCTTCGCCTCCGCCTGCTGATCGGCATCACCGCCGCCACGACGGCGCTGTCCTGGGCCGGCTCCAAGCTGTGGGCCTCCCTGGACACGCTGCCGGCCGTGCCGGGCGCGGCGCCGGTGGTACTGGCGGCGGTGGCGGTGATCCTGCTGGCGACCGCGCTGTCCCTGCGGGCGCGGCTGAAGGCGGCGCGCGAGCGCCAGCACGGCGCGAAGGGCGTCGACCCGCTGCTCGCGGCGCGGGCGCTGGTGCTGGGGCAGGCCAGTGCCCTGGTCTCGGCGGTGGTCACCGGCATCTACGCGGGTGCGGGGATCTACCTGCTGGGGGAGCTGGACGTCTCGGCCCGCAAGGATCAGGCCGTCACGGCCGGGTTCGCGGTGCTGGCGGGGGCCGCCGTGATCGCCGCGGCGCTCTGGCTCCAGCACGTCTGCAAGCTGCCGGAGAACCACGACGGCCACAACGGTTCGGGCGGCCCGGCGGCGTCGCACCGTTGACCTGGGCTTTATTGGTGATCTTGGGTGAGATTCCGGGCACGTGCGGTAAAAACCGCCCCCTGTCAAGGGCGGAAGGGGACCCTGGGCTGACACGGCCCCAATTCGCACGCTAGTTTCTTGGCATGTCTCGCGGACGCCACCGTCATTCCTCCGTCCTCGGCCGGGCCTTTCCCCCCACCGCCGCCGGCGTACTGCTGGTAGCCGCACTGGCCGCTCTGTTGTTCAGCCAGGACACCATCCTGGTGCGCTCGGTGGGCGTCGCGGCGGTGATCGCCACGCTCGGCTTCGCGCTGCTGTTGCGCCAGCGGGACAAGGCGGCCCGGGCGGCCGCCGAGATGTCCGCTGCGCAGCGGCTGCGGGCCGAGGAGCGCTTCGAGGAGCAGTTGGCCGAGGCCGAGTACGCGGCCGAGGTCGCCGAGGAGCGGGCCACCCGGTTCGGGCGGCGGCTGACGGCGGAGAAGTCGCGGCTGGCGAAGGCCGAGACCGAGATCGCCCGGCTGCTGCGGGAGCGTGCCGTGGCGGTGGCCGAGCAGGCGCTCAAGGAGGCCGAGGCGGCCCAGCGGGCGCTCGCCGCGAGCCGCCCGAGGTACCCGGCCAGCCCGGCCGCGTACGTCCGTGCCGCGTCCGTGCTGCGGCTGCTGGAGCGCCGTGCGGCGGAGCAGGAGGCGCGGCGGGAGCGTGCGGCGGGTGCGGAGGTCGCGCTGCGGGCGCGGACCGCCCCGGCCGCCCAGGCGAAGCCGGTGCCGGTGGCCGTGCCCGCCCCGCCGGCGCCCGCGGTGCCCACGCCCGCCCAGGCCCCCGCGCCCGTTCCGGCTCCCGTTGCCGCTCCGGCGGCGGCCGAGGCTCCGGCCGCCAAGCCCCCGGTGCAGCCCGCGCCGGTGCGCCCGGCGCTGACGGCGACGGTCGGTCAGCTCGGCGGGACGCAGGCCGTTCCGGCCGCGGCGCCGGCGTCGGCGGAGCGGCAGCGGCCGCGCCCGGTGCAGTCCGGGCAGGTGCGCGGACAGGGCTTCAGTTTCTTCGGCCGCGGCGCGGGTTCGGCCGCGGCGGTCCGGCCGGCGGCCCCGGCGGCCCCGGCCCCGGCGGTGGGCAGCGTCGCCGAGCTGGGGGAGCGGGCCGACCTGGCGGACGTGGTGGGCGACGAGGCGGTGGCCGCCAAGGCCCGGGCCGAGGCCGTCGCGGCGGTGCCGGCCGGCGGCCGGGAGCCGCAGCCGGCCGGGCAGCCGGAGCAGGGCGAGCCGACCGTGGTGGACCTGACGCCGGAGGACGAGACCGAGCTGATCCAGCTGCCGGAGCTGCGCGCCTCGCGCTGAGGGCGCCGTTGCGGCGGGTCGGACACGTCGGGGAACGACCGCGGCGCGGGAAGTCGGGTGGACCGACTTCCCGCGCCGCGGCGCGTTCCGGGGGTGCGTCAGATCTGGACGCCGAAGTCCTGGGCGATGCCCGCCAGGCCGGAAGCGTAGCCCTGGCCGACGGCGCGGAACTTCCACTCGGCGCCGTTGCGGTACAGCTCGCCGAAGATCATCGCGGTCTCGGTCGCGGCGTCCTCGGAGAGGTCGTAGCGGGCGATCTCGGTGCCGCCGGTCGCGTTCACCACACGGATGTAGGCGTTGCGCACCTGGCCGAAGTTCTGGCCGCGGGCGGTGCCGTCGTAGATGGTGACCGGGAAGGTGATCTTGACGGCCTCGGCCGGGAGGCCGGACAGGTTGATGTTGAGCGACTCGTCGTCGCCCGCGCCCTCGCCGGTGCGGTTGTCACCGGTGTGCACGACGGTGTTGTCCGGCGTGCTGGTGTTGTTGAAGAAGACGAAGTGGGCGTTGGACAGCACCTTGCCGTCCGCGTTCAGGACGATCGCGCTGGCGTCGAGGTCGAATTCGGCGCCGGTCGTGGTGCGGACGTCCCAGCCCAGGCCGACGGTGACCGCGGACAGGCCGGGGGCCTCCTTGGTCAGCGAGACGTTGCCACCCTTGGAGAGGCTCACTGGCATGACGATTGCACCCTTCGTTCGCTTCGTTCGCTATTTCCCGGGACAACGCGATACCGCGGGGGCTTGGTTCCGCAGGTGCCGTGAATTCTTCGCGGGCGTGAATGGCGGGGCAAAGCGCGGGCAAAGGACGGGTGTCAGATCCGCCGGAACCGGCCCTGCAGCGACCAGATGTTCGGGTTGTCGGCCAGGTCGGGGTGCATGTCGAACAGGTCGGCGAGGGTGTCCTGGAGGAAGTCCCTGGCCTCGCGCCGGAGGTCGCTGTGGCGCAGTACGGCCGGCGGCCCGTCCGGCAGCCAGGTGGCGGTGACCTCGACCCAGTTGAAGCGGCGGGCGAAGCGCAGCAGCTCGGTGTTCTGGGTGAAGTCGAGGTCGGCGGTCTGCACCCGGGCGGCCCGGTTGCCGGCGGGGTCGCGGTCCAGCTCCTCGGCGATGTCGCACAGCGCCCAGGCGAAGTCGAGCACCGGGACCCAGCCCCACCGGGTGGACAGTTCGGCGCCCTCGGAGTCGAGGTACACGTCGCCGCAGAACAGGTCGTGGCGCAGGGCGTGCACGGACGCGGTGCGGTAGTCCGTCTGCGGGGGGTCGGGGAAGCGGTTGGAGAGGGAGTAGCCGAGCTCGATCACGTACGCCATTGTCGGTGCTCGGGGCGCACGGGGGGAACCGGGGCGCCGGCGGCCGGATAACGGGGTGACCGGGCGGGCCGGGCGCGGGATGATGGGCGCATGCCTGAGCCCATCCGCGTACGGGGGTCGGTGGTCGTCCCCGACGCCGAGCTCGTCTGGCGCTTCTCGCGTTCGTCCGGCCCCGGCGGCCAGCACGTCAACACCTCCGACTCCAAGGTGGAGCTGCGCTTCGACCTGGCGTCCACCGGGGCGCTGCCCGAGGTGTGGCGCGAGCGCGCCCTGGAGCGGCTGGCCGGGCGGCTGGTGGACGGCCGGGTGCTGGTGGTCCAGGCCTCGGAGTTCCGCTCGCAGTGGCGCAACCGGGAGGCGGCCGCGGCCCGGCTGTCGGCGCTGCTGACCGAGGCGTGCGCGCCGCCGCCGAAGGCCCGGCGGGCGACCAAGCCGAGCCGGGGCATGGTCGAGCGGCGGCTGTACAGCAAGCGGCACCGCTCCGAGGTGAAGCAGGGCCGCCGGTCGCCGCGGGGCGGCGAGTAGCTCAGCCCAGGGTGCGGTAGCCGCCGCGGAAGTAGAGCAGCGGACGGCCGCCGGGGTCGGGCACCGCGGCCTCCAGGACTCGGCCGAGCAGCAGGGTGTGGTCGCCCGCGGGTATCCGCTGCTCGGTGCGGCACTCGACGGTGGCCAGCGCGCCCTCGACCAGCGGGGCGCCGGTGCGCGGGCCGCGGCGGTGCGGGGTGTCCGCGAACAGCAGCCGGTCGCTGAGCCGGCCCTTCATGGCGAAGCGCGAGCCGAGCGTCTTCTGTCCCTCGGTCAGTACCGAGACCGCCCAGGTGTCGACCCGGGAGAGCACCTCGTCCATCCGGGAGTCCTCGCGGACCGAGATGAGCACCAGTGGGGGCTCCAGCGACACCGAGAGGAAGGACGTGGCGGTCATGCCGACGTCCTCGCCGTCCTCCGGGTCGTGGACGGTCACCAGGCTCACGCCGGCGGCGAGCTGGGAGAGAGCTGCCCGGAACTCGTCGGGCGTGGCGTGGGGGGCAGCTTCGGGCTGCGGGGACGGGTACACGTACCGCACGGTAGTCGTCACCCGTGGGAAACGGCATCGGGCCTTGGTCGTAGGACCGGTGGCGCGGCCGAGGGGTGCGGCGGGTGGTCGGACTCACCCTCAGGAGTGAAGCGGGCGGCCCGGCGGGCGCAGCCGGCTTCAGTGCGGGGCCGCTGCGGTCGACCACGGGAATTGTGCCGATGGCGCTTTATGTCCCGCTATGGGGCGGATGAGCTGATGAAGGGCGCATTAGTGTCGTGTGATTTAAGTCACAAGTGATGGCCTATTGCTGACCGAGCGTGCCGAACGCTGTGCTCCCTGTGATTCAGTTCTTCTGGCAATCGGACGATAACCAATCAAGAACTATCCGAAGCAGCCGGGGAGCCCCCGCATGGAAGCCGAGTCGGAGCCGTACGTCCGTCTCGCGACCCTCCGCACCTTGCACCGGGTCGTGGCGGACCTCAACGCTGCCCGCAGCCTCGCGGGCACGCTGCAGGCCGTCGTCGAGGGTGCGGTGCACGGGCTCGGCTTCGACGCCGCCGCGGTCAGCCTGGTCCGCCCGGACGGCGACCTCGTGGTGGCGGCGGTCTGGGAGCTGGAGGAGAGCCCGATGGGCGGCCCCTCCGTCCTGCTCGGCCAGGTCGGCTCCCGCGAGTCCTGGGACCGGCTGCTCGGCGTCAGCGACCACTGGGGCACCCTGCGCTTCCTGCCGTACGACCGCGGCTGGGCCGTCGCCAGCGACATCCCGCGCTGGATCGGGGACAGCCCGCTGCCCGTGTACGCCAACGACTGGCACCCCGCCGACGGGCTGCTCGCCCCGATGTACAGCGCCGGCGGCGACCTGCTCGGCGTCCTCTCGGTGGACCGCCCGCGCAGCGGCAAGCGGCCCGGCGCCTGGACCCGCGAGGCCCTGGAGATGTTCTCGCTCCAGGCCTCGATCGCGATCGGCAACGCCCGGCTGCGGGCCGAGATGCAGCGGGCGCTGGCCCGCCTGGAGAAGGAGCAGCAGGCCCTGCGGGCCAGCGAGGAGAGCTTCCGCCAGGCCTTCGAGTACGCGCCCAGCGGGATGGCCATCACCGAGCTGCACGGTGCCGGGCGCGGCCAGCTGACCAGGGTCAACGACGCGCTCTGTCGACTGCTCGGCCGCCCCCGCGCGGTGCTGCGCCAGCAGAGCTTCGCCGACCTCGTCCACCCCGAGGACCGCGCCCTGCTGGAGCGCACCAGCGCCGAGAGCGGCCGGGCGGAACTGCGGCTGTCCCGGCGGGACGGCGGCTACCAGTGGGTCTGCCTGCGGAACTCGATCGTGGCGGACGCGGCCGAGGGCCCGAGCTTCCTGCTCACCCACGTCGAGGACATCGAGGACCGCAAGCGGCACGAGTTCCAGCTCGCCCACCGGGCCAGCCACGACGCGCTCACCGGCCTGCCCAACGGCGCCGAGCTCAAGTCCCGGCTGGCCCGCCGGCTCTGCGCCCAGCCGCAGCCGGTCGGCACCGCCGCCGCCGGACCGGCCGAGGCCGGCATCCCGGCGCCCTACGGCTACCCGGTCGACACCTACAGCGCGCACGCGGCCCACGAGGGGCTGGAGGGCGCGGACCCGTACGCCGCCGCGGTGCACGGCTACGGGCTGCCCGACGTCGGCCCGCCCGGCATCGGCCCGGGCTACGGGGAGCACGTGCACGCGGTCGTCCCGGCCGACCAGGGGCCGGGCGGCGAGGCCTGGTCCGCGCCGTTCCGCACCGGGGCCGCGGCCGCGCTCGACAAGGGGCTCGCGGTGCTCTTCTGCGACCTGGACGGCTTCAAGTCGATCAACGACCGGTTCGGCCACAACGCGGGCGACGCGGTGCTGGTCGAGGTCGCCCGCCGGCTGAGCCAGGCCGTCCGGGACGGCGACACGGTGGCCCGGCTCGGCGGCGACGAGTTCGTGGTGCTGGCCGACGGCATCGGCCGCGAGGAGGCCAAGGACCTCGCCCACCGGCTGCGCAACGCGATCATCCCGCCGATGCGGATCGACGGACGGGCGATGCGGGTGGGCGTGAGCCTCGGGGTCGGCTGGGCCGGCTGCGGGATGAGCATCGAGGAGGTGCTGCACACCGCTGACGAGCGGATGTACGACGAGAAGCGGGCCCGGGGCGGGGCGGTGCGCGGGGCGCGCGGGGAGCGCTCGCACCGGCGCGCGGGCTGAGACCGTCCGGGGACGCACGACACGGCCCGGTCGGCCCCGCCGGCGCGGGCGGGGCCCGGTTACCCACGAGTTGTCAAGGGTTCTTTTCCCGCTGTCAGGTGCGGCAGGTAGGGTTCCCGGTACGACAGCGTCCATGATCTGCGCCGCCCGCAGCCCGGCGGCGCGCACCGGATGGGGGAGCAGACCACCGTGACGACCGCCGGCAGCAACGGAGTGCCAGAGGGCCAGGGGGGCGGTGCCCCACAGGACGACGACCCGTTCGGCTACCTCTACCGCCCGGCCGACGGCTCCACCGGGCAGCCGGCCGAGCCGCAGCAGGGGGTTCCCCGGACGTCGTACAACCGTCCGATGGAGGTCGGCCGCGCCCAGTACGGCTACGGCTACCCGCCGCGCGCGCAGCAGCCGCCGCAGCAGCCCTACGGCCAGCAGGGCGCGCCGCAGCAGGGGTACCAGGGCGGCCAGCCGCCGGCCCCGTACGGCCAGCAGGGCGCGCCGCAGCAGCAACAGCAGCCCGAGTACGGCGCCGCCCCCACCCAGCAGAGCCGCTACGCCGAGCACTCCCGGCCGCAGCCGGGGGACGAGCGGCCGAGCAGCGGCCGGAGCAAGGGCGCGGTGATCGGCGCGGTCGCCGTGGTCGCGGCGATAGCGATCGGTGCGGGGATAGCGCTCTCCAAGGGGGACCCGGACGGGGGCGACAAGACCGCCAAGGGCGGCACCGTCACCACGGCCCCGCCGAACGGCGGCACCCCGGCGCCGGCCCCCTCGACGCCGGCCGGCACGCCCTCGACGGGCCCCACCATAGGGGCCGGCCAGTCGGCCGTGGACGCGAGCCAGCTGCAGGGGCAGAACGCGCCGGCCGGCAACACCGTCAAGGGCGGCAAGTCCGCCGACGGCAGCTACCTGACCCTCCAGCCCGGGGGCTCGGTGACCTGGACGGGCGAGGTCGCCGCGGCCGGTACGTACAAGATGTACGTGCACTACAACTACGCGGGCGCCGAGCTCAAGGGCGCGGTCTCGGTGAACGGCAAGGACTGGCCGAGCGGGGTGTCCTACAAGATCTACGGGTCGCCTCCGAAGGACCCGGCGTCCTCCTGGTTCACCACCTGGATACTGCCGCAGTTCCAGGCCGGTTCGAACACGGTGACCCTCACGGTGCCCGGCGGGCCGGTCCTGATCGACCAGATCTCCTTCGAGCCGTACAGCGGCTGAGCCCGCGGACCGCCGACGCGCCACGGCCGCCCGTCCCCGCGAGGGGAGGGCGGCCGTTGCCGTCGTAGGCGCGGAGGTCAGGCGGACTTGACGGTCGGGAACCGGTCGGCGCCGAGGACCCAGCGGCCGCG
Organism: Kitasatospora sp. NPDC056446; assembly: GCF_042796115.1. Taxonomy (NCBI): domain Bacteria; kingdom Bacillati; phylum Actinomycetota; class Actinomycetes; order Kitasatosporales; family Streptomycetaceae; genus Kitasatospora; species Kitasatospora sp. NPDC056446. The sequence continues at coordinate 72,810 of NZ_JBHTRF010000009.1, forward strand.
GCGCATCACGGCGACCAGGTCGTAGCTCCCGGAGTCGACCACGACCAGGTCGGCGAGCTTGCCGGCCTCCAGCGAGCCGATCGAGTCGGCCAGGCCGAGCAGCCGGGCCGGGGTCGCCGACAGCGACTCGACGGTCTGGTTCAGGGTCAGGCCGTTGACCGTCACCGAGCGCTTGAACGCCACGTCCAGGGTGAGGGTGGAGCCGGCGATCGCGCCGCCCTCGACCAGCCGGGCGACGCCGTCCTCGACCCGGACCTGGAGGGGGCCGAGGGGGTAGAGGCCGTCGCCCATGCCGGCGGCGCCCATGGCGTCGGTGATCAGGGCGACCCGGGCGGCGCCGGCGGTGCCGTAGGCGAGGTCGAGGACGGAGGGGTGCAGGTGGACGCCGTCGTTGATGAGTTCGACGGTGACGCGGTCGTCCTCGAGGAGGGCGACGATGGGGCCCGGGGCGCGGTGGGCGATGCCGGGCATGGCGTTGAAGAGGTGGGTGGCGACGGTGGCGCCGGCGTCGATGGCTTCGAGGGTGGTCGCGTAGTCGGAGTCGGTGTGGCCGACGGCGGCGATCACGCCGAGGTCGGCGAGCATCCGGACGGAGTCCAGGCCGCCGGGGAGTTCGGGGGCGAGGGTGACCATCCTGGCGTGGCCGCGGGCGGCGTCGACGAGCTTGCGCACCAGGGCGGGGTCTGGGTCGCGCAGGAGGTCGGGGCGGTGGGCGCCGCACCGGTTGTGGGAGATGAACGGGCCTTCGAAGTGGATGCCGGCCAGGACGCCGTCCTCGACGAGTTCGGAGAGGACGTGGGCCTGGCGGGCGACCTCGTCGATCTCGCCGGTGACGGTGGAGGCGACGGTGGTGGTGGTGCCGTGTTCGAGGTGGGTGCGGGCGGCGAGCAGGGCCTCCTCGGCGATGCCGGAGGTGTAGGAGGCGCCGCCGCCGCCGTGGACGTGCAGGTCGACGAAGCCGGGGACGACGGTGTACCCGGTCAGGTCGAGGTCGCCGGGCTCGGTGTCGCCGCCGAGGCCGGCGATGCGCTCGCCGTCGACGGTGAGGCGGTCGCCCTCGACGACGCCGCCGGGCAGGACCAGGCGGGCGCCGGCCAGGGCAGTACGGTCACGGTCCGCGGTGGTCACGCGGTCACCTCCATGGAGAGCAGATCCCAGGCGAGCAGGCCCGCGCCCAGGGACGCGGCGGTGTCTTTGAGCATGGCGGGTACGACCTTCGGGGGCATCTGGAAGGTCAGGCGCTCGGTGACCGCCGCGCGCAGCGGTGTGAAGAGCGTGTCGCCGGCTTCGGCGAGCCCGCCGCCGACGATCACCGTGGTCGGGTCGAGCAGGCTCTGGGCGAGGATGATGCCGTCGGCGAGGGCGTCGACGGCCCGTTGCCAGACCGCGAGGGCGCGGTCGTCCCCGGCGTCCACCGCGGCGGCGCAGGATGCCGCGTCGGCGTCGGGGTCGCCGCTGGCCTCGGCCCAGGCGCGGGAGACGGCGGAGGCGGAGGCGAGGGTCTCCAGGCAGCCGCGGGCGCCGCAGCCGCAGGCCGGTCCGCCGGGGCGGACCACGACGTGGCCGATCTCGCCGCCGTAGCCGTGCGCGCCGGCCTCGATCCGGCCGTCGATGCCGATGGCGCCGGCGATGCCGGTGCCCAGGGCGATGAACAGGAAGCGGTCGACTCCCCGGCCGGCGCCGAGCCGGCCCTCGGCCAGGCCGCCGGAGCGGACGTCGTGCCCGAGGGCCACCGGCATCGCGGTGCCGCCCGGGCCGGCCAGGCGTTCGCCGAGGAGCTTGCGCAAGGGGAGGTCCCGCCAGCCGAGGTTGGCGGAGAAGACCGCGATGCCGTTCTTCTCGTCGATCGTGCCCGGGACGGCGACGCCGGCGGCGAGCGGGGCGACGCCGAAGCGGCTGCGGCCCTCGTCCGCCAGGTCGGTGGCGAAGTCGAGGATGGCGGTGACGACGGCGTCCGTGCCGTGCTCCCGCCCGGTCGGTCGGCGTGCCTCGAACAGCACGGAGCCGTCCTGGGCGAGCAGCGCGGCCTTCATGCCGGTGCCGCCTACATCGAGTGCGATGACGTGCTTCACGGAGGACAGTTTCCCTTGGGTGGGTAGAAGAGGTCTAGTCCAGTTGTCGGATTGGTCTGGTCCATACTGGGTGAGCTTTGTCGCAGCTGCGGGGGTGTGCGGCGCTTTGGGGTGGGGGCGTACCGGAGGTTTCCGGGGGGTTGTCCGGGAGTGAACCGGGTGCTGCCGTTGCGCATCGTGCAACGACCCGGGGCACTTCGGTAACTACTGGGGCCGGTGGGGCCAGTGGTGTGGACCAGTGGTCGGCGGGTTTGGCAGTGTGGCGCCTCTCTCCGCCGGAATCCCCCGTTCCGGCGGCAGTTCTTCCCCCCTAAGGCGGTACCCGCGTTGAACAGGCGCGTCCACGTTCCCACCCGTGTGCTCGGCAGCGTGCTGGCCGGAGCAGTGGCACTCACCGCGGTCGGCGCGTGCAGCGGGCAGGGCGACGGGACCGTCACCCTCAAGCTGGTCGCCGCAGACTACGGGGAGAGCTCGGAGACCAACTCCAAGCACTACTGGGACGGCGTCGCCAAGGCCTTCGAGGCCGCCAACCCCGGGATCAGGGTCAGCGTCGAAGTGGACAGCTGGACCGAGATCGGCAAGAAGGTCGAGGACATGATCGCGGCCGGGAAGTCGCCGGACCTGCTGCAGACCGGCGGGTTCGCGGACCAGGTCGCGGCGAACCGGCTGTACCCGGCCTCGGACGTGCTCTCGGTGGACACCCAGGCGAACTTCCTGGACACCTTCGCGCACGCCGGCCAGGTGCTCGGGACGCAGTACGGCATCCCGTTCGTCTCCTCGTCGCGGGTGCTCTTCTACAACAAGGCCGTGTTCCGGCAGGCGGGGATCGCGCAGCCGCCGGCCACCTGGAGCGAGCTGAAGCAGGACGCGGAGAAGATCAAGGCCAAGGTGCCGGGGGTGACCCCGTACGGGCTCCCGCTCGGTCCGGAGGAGGCGCCGGCCGAGTCCATGCTGTGGACGCTCAGCGGTGGCGGGAGCATCTCCGACGACGTCGGCAACTACACCATCGACAGCACCCCGAACCAGGCGACGTTCGGCTGGCTGAAGAACAACCTGGTGAGCACCGGGCTGACGTACCCGGACCCCGGGAAGATGAACCGCACCCCGGTGTTCCAGGACTTCGCGGCCGGGAAGGTCGCGATGCTCAACGGGCACCCGACGCTGCTGCGGATGGCGACCGCCGGGAACATCGACTTCGGGACGGCGCCGATCCCGAAGAAGGACGGGCTGGCCCGGACCGGCAGCCTCGGGGTCGCGGACTGGATGATGGCGTTCAAGGCGAACGGGCACAAGGACGAGATCAAGAAGTTCCTGTCCTTCGTCTACGGCCGGGACAACCAGCTGGCGTTCGACGAGCAGTACAACCTGCTGCCGGTCACCCAGGACGCGTTCAACCAGATGTCGACGGACCCGAAGCACGCGGACCTCAAGCAGTTCGCGGTCGGACTGACCAACGCGAGCTTCTACCCGTTCGGGGACCCGGCCTGGGGCGAGGTCAGCAACCGGATCAAGGCGGGGATCGGACAGGCCGTCACCGGGGACCCGAAGCAGGTGCTCGGGGGGCTGCAGGACGCGGCCGCGAAGGAAGCGGCCCGGGTCCGGGGCTGAGCCCGGCCCCCGGGGCGCCGCCTCGGTGCTGCGTCTCAGGGGTGGCGTCTCAGGGGTGGTGGCTCAGGGAAGCGTGATGGCGTAGGCCTTGCGCAGGGTCTCGTGGACCGTCCAGGTGGTGCGGTCGCCCTCGCGCAGGACCGCGCAGTCCCCGGGGCCGACCTCCAGGGTCGGGCCGTCCTCGATCTCGATGGTGGCCCGCCCGCTGAGGACCACGAACATCTCGTCGGCCTCGGTGTCGGTGACCACGCCGGGGGTGATCTGCCAGATGCCGCGCAGCTGGCGGCCGTCGGCGGACTCGGTGAGCACCCGGCCGGTGACCTCCGGGGTGCCGGAGACGATCTGGGACGGGTCGAGCGGCTCGGGGTCGAGGTCGGCGGTGGGGATGTGCAGGGCGAAGCCGGGCGTGGTCATGGGGACGACGGTAGTGCGGGCGGGCGCCCGGTGGGGCGAGCACTGTGTGTCGGGGGTACGCGCGAGAATGACACTCCGTAGTGGTGGGCGGAGGTGTCTGCGGTGGGCGAGCTGAGCGGGCGGGACCGGGCGGTGCTGGCGCTGGAGGGGCGGCAGTGGCGGACGGCGGGGGCCAAGGAGCGGGCGATCCGGGAGGAGCTGGGGCTCTCCTCCACGCGGTACTACCAACTGCTGAACGCGCTGCTGGACCGGGAGGAGGCGCTGGCGCACGCGCCGGTGCTGGTGAACCGCCTGCGGCGGGTGCGGGCCGCCCGGCGGGACGCCCGCTGAGCCGGGCGTTCCGGGCCGGGGGCAGGGGTATGGGCCCCGGTATGGGATTCGAAGAGACGTGGGTGCCGAGGACCGGGGCCGGGCGCGACGGGGCGCGGGCGATCCTGCGGGCGCCCCGGGACGCGGTGGTCGGGCTGGACTTCGACGGGACGCTGGCGCCGATCGTGGCGGACCCGACCCGGGCCAGGGCCCACCCGGGCGTGGCGGGGGCGCTGCGGCTGCTGGCCCCGGAGGTCGGCGCCGTGGTGGTGGTGACGGGCCGGCCGGCCGCGCTGGCGGTGGAGTACGGGGGGCTGGCGGCGGTGCCGGGGGTCGTGGTGCTCGGGCACTACGGGGCCGAGCGCTGGCAGGACGGGGAGCTGACGGCGCCGCCCGTGCACCCCGGGGTGGCCCGGGTGCGGGAGGCGCTGCCGGGGGTGCTGGCCAGGGCGGGCGCGCCGGAGGGCACCTCGGTGGAGGACAAGGGGCGCTCGGTGGCGGTGCACACCCGGCGCACGGCCGCGCCGCAGGAGGCGCTCGAACTGCTGCGGGCGCCGGTGGACGCGCTGGCGGCCGAGTCCGGGCTGGTGGTGGAGCCCGGGCGGCTGGTGCTGGAGCTGCGGCCGCCGGGCGTCGACAAGGGGGCCGCGCTGACCGGGTTCCTGCGGGAGCGGGCGGCCCGTTCGGTGCTGTACGCGGGGGACGACCTGGGCGACGTGGCGGCCTTCGCGGCGGTGGAGGAGCTGCGCGGAGACGGCGTGGCCGGGCTGCTGGTGTGCAGCGCGGCGGTGGGGGACGACCCGGTGCGTGAACTCGCCGACCGGGCGGACCTGGTGGTCCCGGGCCCGGCCGGCGTGGTGGAGCTGCTGGAGTCCCTCGGTCAGGCGCTCACAGCGCGTTGAGCTGGTCGAGGAACCACTGCTGCGGGGGGAGCGCGGTGGCGGCGGCCGCGAGCCGCCGGGTGCGGTCGGCGCGCTCCCGCTCCGGCATGGTGAGGCCGGCGTGGAGGGCGTCGGCGGTCGCGATGACGTCGTACGGGTTGACCGTCAGCGCGTCGTCGGCGAGCTCCGCGTGGGCGCCGGCCTCGCGGGAGAGGACCAGGGCGCAGCCCCGGTCGGAGACCACCGGGACCTCCTTGGCGACCAGGTTCATGCCGTCCCGGATGGGGTTGACCAGGGCGACGTCGGCCAGCCGGTAGGCCGCGAGGGAGCGCGGGAAGTCGTCGTCGACGTGCAGGATCAGGGGCTTCCAGGAGGGTGTGGCGAACTCGGCGTCGATCTCCTCGGCGAGCCGGCGGACCCGGGCGGTGTAGTCCCGGTACTCGGCCAGGTCGGTGCGGGACGGGTAGGCGAAGGCGATGTGGACCACCCGGTCGTGCCACTCGGGGCGGGTGCGGAGCAGGTGCCGGTACGCCTGGAGGCCGCGGACGATGTTCTTGCTCAGCTCGGTGCGGTCGACCCGGACGATGGTGCGGCGGTCGCCGACGGCCTCGCGCAGGACGGCGAGGCGTTCGTCCACGTCGGGGCGGTGGGCGCGTTCGCGCAGGAACCCGGCGTCGGCGCCGAGCGCGTGGACGCCGAGGAACGTGGTGCGGCCGTCCAGGGTGACGGTGAGCGCCTCGTGGTCGACCTCGGCGCCCAGGAGGTCCGCGCAGCAGGCGGCGAAGGCCCGGGCCCAGCGCTCGGTGAGGAAGCCGGCCCGGTCGGCACCGAGGATGCCGGTCAGGACCGCGCGGGCGACGTCGTCGGGCAGCAGCCGGTAGTACTCGGGCGGGGCCCACGGGGTGTGCGAGAAGTGGCCGATCCGCAGGTCGGGGCGGGCGGCCCGGAGCAGGGCCGGGGCCAGCGAGAGGTGGTAGTCCTGGATCAGGACGGCCGCTCCGGGGGCGGCCTCGGCGGCCAGGGCCTCGGCGAAGGCGGCGTTGTAGGCGCGGTAGGCGGCCCATTCGGTGCGGAAGCCGGCGTCGAAGGAGGGGGCGGTGGGCGTCGCGTAGAGCAGGTGGTGGACGAACCAGAGGGTGGAGTTGGCGACGCCGTTGTAGGCCCGGGCGAAGGTCTCCTGGTCGATGTCCAGCATCCGGACGGCCTGGCCGCCGACGTCGTGGCCGGCCAGGTCGAGGCGGCCGTCGGGGGCCTCCCGGGCGGCTCTGCGGTCGGCGTCGCCGAGGGCGGCGCAGACCCAGACGGCGTTCGGGTCGTCGATCGCGGAGAGGCCGGAGACCAGGCCTCCGCCGCCGCGTCGGAGGGTCAGCGTGCCGTCGGCGGCGGTGCCGAACGACACCGGTCCCCGGTTGGAGGCCACCAGGACGGGGGCGCTGCCGGTCGCACTCGAACGTTCGGTCGTGAGATCGCCCATGGTTGGGATGTTGCCGGGGGGTCGGGGCGGCAAACCCCTCAGTGCCGGGTCGCGTATTCGGGGACGGTGTGCATCGGGGGGCGCTCCAGGGCGGTCACCTCGTGGGTGCGGGGGGTGAAGGGGCGGGTCCCGCCGGCCGTGGGGGCGGAGAGGGCGTCCGGGTCGCGGGTGAACTGGGTGAGGTAGGGGTGGACCAGGTCGGCGGAGGCCTTGAGGCGGTGGGCGCGGTCCAGGCGTTCGAGGGCGGTGCGGTAGATGGTGGCGGCCATCCGGCCGAGGGCCTGGCCGTCCTGGTGGCGGTGGTGCCGGACGCCGACGTCGACCTGCGCCAGGGCGTCCAGCCCGACCAGTTCCAGCGCGTCGACCAGCAGGCCGAGTTCGACGCCGTAGCCGGTGGGGAAGGGCAGCCGTTCGAGCAGGCTGCGGCGGGCGGCGTACTCGCCGCCGAGGGGCTGGACGAAGCCGGCCAGCTCCGGCCAGTGCAGGTTGAGCAGGGGGCGCGCGACGAGTTCGGTGACCCGGCCGCCGCCGGCCGGCAGGACCGTACCGGTGTCCGTCTCCAGGGGGCGGTCGTACATGGCCTTGACGAGCTGGACGGACTCGTCGGTCAGCAGCGGGCCGACGATGCCGGAGACGAAGGCCGGGTCGAACTCGCGCAGGTCGGCGTCCACGAAGCAGACGATGTCGCCGCGGGTGGCCAGCAGCGAGCGCCAGAGCACCTCGCCCTTGCCGGGGACGGCGGGCAGCCGGGGCAGGATGGCGTCGCGCTGCTCCACCCGGGCGCCGGCCTCGGCGGCGACGGCGGCGGTGGCGTCGGCCGAGCCGGAGTCGACCACGACGAGTTCGTCGACGAGCGGGAGGCGTTCCATCAGCTCGCGGCGGATGGTGCGGACGATGTCCCCGACGGTGGCCTCCTCGTCCAGGGCGGGGAGGACGACGCTGACCGTCCGGCCGGTGCGCTCCTTGGCCGCGAGGAGGGTGCGGACCGGCCGGTCGGCCGCGCTCCAGGACCGGCGGCGCAGCCAGGAGGCCGCCTGCGGGAGGAGCTCGGGGGTCGGTTCGGCGGGCACGGAAGTCTCCTCGGCGGGGTCGGTGGGACGGGTCATCTCGCGTGGCGGACGGTCCCGTTCGGGGTTGACGCCTTCGGATACAGTCTTCGTACAGCGGTCGGACCTTTGCACGCCGGGGTCACCGTTGAGCGCGACCACAATTTCACAAGCTCATCCAGAGGGACTGAGGGAACGGCCCGTTGACGTCCCGGCAACCTTCTCGCCCGGCCGTCGTCGACGGCCCGCGGGACAGGTGCCAATTCCGTCCTGTGGTGCGACCGCGCCACGGGGAAGATGAGGAGAGAGGCCTCGCCATCATGGCTATCGACACACCTGTTTCCGTGGACCTCGGCCCCGCCACCGCCCTGTCCTGTCGGGAGTGCGGCACCCGCTTCCCGCTCGGTCCCAGCTTCGCGTGCCTGGAGTGCTTCGGCCCGCTGGAGATCGCCTACGACTTCGGCAGCGAGGGCGCCGAGGAGCTGCGCAAGCGGATCGAGGCCGGTCCGGCGTCCGTCTGGCGCTACGCGCCGCTGCTGCCGGTGCCGGCCGACGTGGCCTCCAAGCCCAACCTGAACCCGGGGTGGACCCCGCTGGTGAAGGCGGACAACCTGGGCCGGGAGCTCGGCTTCACCGCCCAGCTGCACATCAAGGACGACTCGGGCAACCCGACGCACTCGTTCAAGGACCGCGTGGTGGCCTGCGCCATCGAGGCGGCGCGGGCGTTCGGCTACACGACGCTCTCCTGCTCCTCCACCGGCAACCTGGCCGGCGCGGTGGGCGCGGCGGCGGCCCGGGCCGGGTTCCGGTCCTGCGTGTTCATCCCGCACGACCTGGAGCAGGGCAAGGTCGTCATGGCCGGGGTGTACGGCGGCGAACTGGTCGGCATCGAGGGCAACTACGACGACGTGAACCGCTTCTGCTCGGAGCTGATCGGCGACCCGGCCGGCGAGGGCTGGGGCTTCGTCAACGTCAACCTGCGCCCCTACTACGGCGAGGGCTCCAAGACGCTGGCGTACGAGATCTGCGAGCAGCTCGGCTGGCGGCTGCCGGAGCAGATCGTGATCCCGATCGCCTCGGGTTCGCAGCTGACGAAGATCGACAAGGGGCTGCAGGAGCTGATCAAGCTCGGTCTGGTCGAGGACCGCCCGTACCGGGTCTTCGGCGCGCAGGCCGAGGGCTGCTCGCCGGTGTCGGCCGCGTTCAAGGCCGGCCGGGACGTGATCAAGCCGGTCAAGCCGAACACCATCGCCAAGTCGCTGGCGATCGGCAACCCGGCGGACGGCCCGTACGTGCTGGACATCGCCCGGCGGACCGGCGGTGCGGTGGAGGACGTCACGGACGCCGAGGTGGTGGACGCGATCCGGCTGCTGGCGCGGACCGAGGGCATCTTCGCCGAGACCGCGGGCGGGGTGACCGTCGGCGTGCTGAAGAAGCTGGTCGAGACCGGGCAGCTGGATCCGGCCAAGGAGACCGTCGCCATCAACACCGGCGACGGCCTGAAGACCCTGGACGCCGTCTCCGACGCCGGGATGACGGCCGTCATCCGCCCGACGCTGGCCTCCTTCCGCGACGCCGGCCTCGCGGCCGTCTGAACCGCCCGAACCGCCCGAACCGGCCGGGCCGCCCGGCCGCCCGAGCCACCCGGCCCCCCAGGGCACCGGCCCCGTACGAGCCCCACCCCGCTAGGAGAGTCATGAGCGCCAACGTCCGCATTCCCACCATCCTGCGCACCTACACCGGCGGCGCCGCCGAGGTGGCCGCCGAGGGCACCACCCTGGCCGAGGTCATCGCCGACCTGGAGCAGAACCACGCGGGCATCGCGGCCCGGATCCTGGACGACGCCGGCAAGCTGCGCCGCTTCGTCAACGTCTACGTGAACGACGACGACGTGCGCTTCGCCGAGGGCCTGGCGACCGAGATCAAGGACGGCGCGAGCGTTTCGATCATCCCGGCGGTGGCCGGCGGCTGCTGAGCCGCGGCGCCCCGCCCATTCGGCCGCCCGTACGTACGGAATTCCGCTCTCCGTATGTACGGGCGGCCGCTTGCATTCCGGCGGGAATATTTCCCGGTCAAGTCGGAGTAGAGTGAGGCTCGGTTGGGAACAGGGGTTCCCTCCCGGCTCTCCCAGGGTGTTCCACCGCAGCGCTTCCGGCCGGTGGGCCCGGCCGTGAAACATGTCAGGCGGATGTCAGAATTCCCGCAGGGATTTGAGTAATTCGTCCGCTATGTCCGGCGTGAAATGCCGAGATTTTTCCCGATTCAGCCCGTCCTGTCCCTTGACGTCGCGACGGAATTCCCGGCGGTTGACCCTGTTGCAGAGGGCTTCGGTCCGGATACATTCAGCGGCGGTCGACGCAATCACCCGCTCACCGGGGCCCGTTGGGCGTCCGGGGCGAATGGTTGCGGCGTGCACGGCTGCGCCCAGGGGGGGTTCCCCGGGCCTGCCTTCAAACCAACCCGGGCCCGCTACCTGCGGGCGCGTGAAGGGCCAGCACAGCACTAGGGGAGTTCGGAATGGCTCAGGGCACCGTCAAGTGGTTCAACGCGGAGAAGGGCTACGGCTTCATCGCGGTCGACGGTGGTGCGGACGTCTTCGTCCACTACAGCGCGATCCAGATGGACGGCTACCGCACCCTCGAGGAGGGCCAGCGGGTCGAGTTCGAGATTTCCCAGGGACAGAAGGGCCCGCAGGCGGACATGGTTCGCGCGGCGGTCTGACCCCCTTCCGACTCCAGGAGCTCGGCGCGGCCCACGGCTGGTGACCACTCGGCTTCTCGGCGGGCCCGTACGACACGCGTCGTACGGGCCCGCCGGCGTTCCCCGGCGACCCCAGCGGCGGCTCGCGGGTTGGCGATTGGGCTTGCACTCGACCACCCGGAGTGCTAATCATTGGCGTTAGCACTCACAGCGTGAGAGTGACAGCGGACCGGGTCGGTGAGGCCCCCGGGAGCGGTAGGGGAAAAGACCCCCGCACACCAGGGCCGTCCGTCGCGGGCACCCCTTGGTCCGAGCAGTCGACCGTGTCCCGGAGGACCACTTCTGATGGCCAAGATCATCGCCTTTGATGAGGAAGCTCGCCGCGGCCTTGAGCGTGGCATGAACCAGCTCGCCGACGCCGTGAAGGTCACGCTCGGCCCCAAGGGCCGCAACGTCGTGCTGGAGAAGAAGTGGGGCGCCCCCACGATCACCAACGACGGTGTCTCCATCGCCAAGGAGATCGAGCTCGAGGACCCGTACGAGAAGATCGGTGCGGAGCTCGTCAAGGAGGTCGCCAAGAAGACGGACGACGTCGCGGGTGACGGCACCACCACCGCCACCGTGCTCGCCCAGGCCCTGGTTCGCGAGGGTCTGCGCAACGTCGCCGCCGGCGCCAACCCGATGGCCCTGAAGCGCGGCATCGAGAAGGCCGTCGCGGCCGTCTCCGACCAGCTGCTGGCGCAGGCCAAGGACGTGGAGACCAAGGAGCAGATCGCCTCCACCGCCTCCATCTCCGCCGCTGACACCCAGATCGGCGAGCTGATCGCCGAGGCCATGGACAAGGTCGGCAAGGAAGGCGTCATCACCGTCGAGGAGAGCAACACCTTCGGTCTGGAGCTCGAGCTCACCGAGGGCATGCGCTTCGACAAGGGCTACATCTCCGCCTACTTCGCCACCGACCTGGAGCGGATGGAGGCGACGTTCGAGGACCCGTACATCCTCATCGCCAACTCCAAGATCGGCTCGGTCAAGGACCTGCTCCCGCTGCTGGAGAAGGTCATGCAGAGCGGCAAGCCGCTCGTCATCATCGCCGAGGACGTCGAGGGCGAGGCCCTGTCGACCCTGGTCGTGAACAAGATCCGCGGCACCTTCAAGTCCGTCGCCGTCAAGGCCCCGGGCTTCGGCGACCGCCGCAAGGCCATGCTCGGCGACATCGCCATCCTCACCGGTGGCACCGTGATCTCCGAGGAGGTCGGCCTCAAGCTGGAGAACGCCGGCATCGACCTGCTGGGCACCGCCCGCAAGGTGGTCATCACCAAGGACGAGACGACCATCGTCGACGGTGGCGGCGACAGCGAGCAGGTCGCGGGCCGCGTGAACCAGATCCGCGCCGAGATCGAGAACAGCGACTCGGACTACGACCGCGAGAAGCTCCAGGAGCGCCTCGCCAAGCTGGCCGGCGGCGTCGCCGTCATCAAGGCCGGCGCGGCCACCGAGGTGGAGCTCAAGGAGCGCAAGCACCGCATCGAGGACGCCGTCCGCAACGCCAAGGCCGCTGTCGAGGAGGGCATCGTCGCCGGTGGTGGCGTCGCGCTGCTGCAGGCCTCGGTCGCGTTCGACAAGCTGGAGCTGGAGGGCGACGAGGCCACCGGTGCCAACATCGTCAAGGTCGCGCTGGAGGCCCCGATCAAGCAGATCGCGACCAACGCCGGCCTCGAGGGTGGCGTCGTGGTGGAGAAGGTGCGCAACCTCCCCGCCGGCCACGGCCTGAACGCCGCGACCAACACCTACGTCGACCTGATCGCCGAGGGCATCATCGACCCGGCCAAGGTCACCCGCTCCGCGCTGCAGAACGCCGCCTCCATCGCGGCGCTGTTCCTCACCACCGAGGCCGTCATCGCCGACAAGCCGGAGAAGGCCGCCGCGGCCGCCGGCGGCGGCATGCCGGGCGGTGACATGGACTTCTGATCCTGATCGCTCGCGATCGGATCGGCTGATCCTCGTCCGTGTGGGCGGTTCCCTTCGGGGAGCCGCCCACACGGCGTTTCCGGGGCGCCGTCGCTGCGGGCGCCGTCGTTTCGCCCTTCCCGCGGGTCGACGGACAATGGACGGATGGCTGTTGACGACATCGAGACCGCCCTGCACGACGCGCGGGCAATGATCCTGGCCGACCTCACCGCACGGGACGTGGCGGACGCCGCCGTGGTCTCCCTGGTGGAGCAGGCCGTGACGCACCGCCGCTGGTGGCTGGAGCAGTGGCCGGACGGCACCGAGTACGTGCTCGGACTGGTCGCCCAGGACGTCCAGGACGCGCTGCTGGAGGCGTACGGGCGCTGGCCGCTGTGCACCGGGTGCGCGGCCGACGGGGACCCGCACGCGCTCGGCGTGGAGCCCGAGCTGGGGCCGGAGCCGCACTGGGTGTGCGGCAAGCAGGGCGCGGTGGTGGCACCGGTCGGGAAGCTCGGGTAGCCGGGCTCCGGTGCCCGGCTCCGGCCCTGATCGCTGCGGCACCGGGGTTCGCCGCGCGGCCGGGGTTCGGTACGGTGCCGGGGTTCGCCGCGCGGCCGGGGCTCGGTACGGTGCCGGGGTGAAGCGCTGGGTGTGGGGTGCGGTGGGCGGGTGCTGCGGTCTCGGGCTGTGGTGGGCCGTGGTGGAGGTGTCGGGGGGCGACCAGGGTGCCTGGTGGGCCGTGCTGGGGCGGGTGTGGACCGTGATGGCGGGGATCGCCGCCGCGGACCGGGTCGCCGCCCGGTGGCGCTGACGGGCGTCAGAGGCCGCCGAGCTCGGCGGTCAGGTTGGCCGTGGCCGGCCCGGTGAAGCGCGCGCGGGCGGCCGGGGTGCGGTAGAGCGCGGGCAGGTCGAGCAGCCCGCGCAGGACGGCGGCCCGCCCGGCCCGGAAGTCCGGCTCGGGCACGAAGCCGTACTCCTCCCGGACGGCCGCCGCGTACGCCGCGTACTCCTCGGGGGTGCCGCCGAGGACGGCGAGGTCCGCGTCGCACAGCACCTCCCCGTCGAGGTCGCCGGGGGCGGGGTCGTGGGTGACGGTGAGCAGGACCAGCCGGGAGACCTCGGCCACCCGGGCGGCGGGCAGGCCGGCCGCGGTCAGCGCGCGGACCGCCAGGGCGGCGCTGCGCTCCTCGTTCTCGGTGCGGTCGGGGCGGTAGACGGCGTCGTGGAACCAGGCCGCGAGGCGGACGGTGTCCGGGTCGGCGGCGTGCCCGGCGAGGTCGTCGACGTGCCGCAGGACCGCGTGCAGGTGGGCGGGGGTGTGGTAGCGGCGCTGCGGTTCGGACCAGCGGCGCAGCAGCTCCCGGCCGTACGGTTCGGGGTCGTCGGCGGACCCGCAGCGGTGCAGCAGGGCGGTCCAGGCGGCGAGCAGGTCGGCCCCGGTGTCGGTGCCGGCCCCGGTGGCGGTGGCGGTTCCGGTGCCGGTGGCGGGTCCGGGAGCGGTTCCGGGGGCGGCCGGAGCGGCCCCGGCGGTGGCCGTGGGGGCCCCGGTGGCGGGCGAGTCGTGCTCGGTGGTCGGCATGGCGACCATTGTGTCGGCCCGGCCGGTCGCTGGACCTATAGGTAGGTTGACGATATATGTAGTCGTATGACAGAACGCTCCATGCAGGAGCCCACCCTGCTGCTGCTCACCGCGCTCGCCGACGCCCCGAGACACGGCTACGCCCTGATCCAGGAGGTCGCCGCGATCTCCGACGGCCGGGTCAAGATGCGTACCGGCACGCTCTACGGCGCGCTCGACCGGCTGCTGGGCCAGGGCCTGATCGAGGTCGCCGCCGAAGAGGTGGTGGACGGCCGGGCCCGGCGCACCTACGCGCTGACCGGCGCCGGCCGGGAGGCGCTGGCCGCCGAGGCGGGGCGGCTGCGGGCGGTGGCCACCGAGGCCGAACGCCGACTGACGAAGATCCGGTCGATGCTGCCGGGCGGGACCGGGCCGCAGTCGCGGCCCGCGACGGGGGGAGAACTCTCATGACCACATCGATGATCGGCGCGGGGCCCTCCGTGGTGCTGCGGGCCGCGCTGCAGCTCTACCCGGCGCGGTACCGCCGCGAGCGCGGCGAGGAACTGGCCGAGGTGTTCGCCGACACGACGGCGGCCGGCGGCCGCCTGGCGGTCGCCCGGGAGGTCCTCGGCCTGGCGGTGTACGGGCTGCGGGTGCGGCTCGGGCTGACCGGCGGGTCGGCGGCCGGACGGCTGCTGGCGCTGGTCGCGCCGATGCTCGCCGGGGCGGTGGCCGGGGCCGCGCTGGTGGCCTGGCTGACCACCGCGGACCGGGTCGCCACCCGGCTCTCCTGGGACCACTCGTACGCCACCTACTTCTCGGAGTTCTGCCAGCCGGTGGCCGCCGCGCTGCTGGTGGTGGCGGCGATCCTGGGCCGCTGGACGGCGGTGCGGGGGAGCGCGCTGATCATGGGCGCCGGGGGGCTGTTCGAGCTGGCGCGGGCCGCCTGGACCTCCCACTTCGACGTGTGGTGGAGCGGCTACATCGGGATGGCCACGCTGCCCCTGGTGGTGGCCGCGCTGCTGCTGGCCGCGGCGCCGACCGACCTGCTGCCCCGGACGACCTGGCGCACCGGCGGCCTGGTGCTGGCCTCGGGGCTCGTCGGCGGGGTGCTGGAGGCGGCGCAGAGCTGGGACGACACCACCTTCCCGCTGGAACTGCCGTGGTTCGTGGCGATGCTGGTCGTCCCGCTGCTGCTGACCTTCGCCGGGCTGCGCGGGCGGGTCGAGCCGATGGCGGCCGGGGTGGCGATGCTGGTCCTGGCCGGGCCCGGCTGCCTGTTCAACATCTGGCGCGGGTCCGGCGGGCTCTCGGTGGTGCTGCCGGTGCTGGGCCCGGCGGTGGCCCTGCTGGTGCTGGTGGCGATGGCGGTGCAGCGGTTCGGCCGCCCGGGGGAGGTCGCGGCGGTCCGCGCGGCGGGCTGACGGGCGGGCCGGCCGGCGGGCCGACCGGGCGGGTTGCTCCGGCCGGAGCACCCGGCCGGGTGCGGTCTCGCCGGGCCCGGCCGGATGTGGCAACCTACAGATATGTCTAGACCAATTCTCGAAGTCATCGCGCTGACGCCCCAGGACGCCCAGGCCGCCGAGTCGGGCGGCGCCGACCGGCTCGAACTGGTCACCGACATGGCCGCCGACGGGCTCACCCCGTCGGTCGAGGACTTCGCCCGGATCCGGGCCGCCGTCGGCATCCCGCTGCGCGTCATGCTCCGGATCCGGGACGGCTTCACCCCCGGCGACCTCGACGGGCTGCGCGCCCGGGCCGCCGGGCTGCGGGCCGAGGGCGCCGAGGAGTTCGTGTTCGGCTTCCTCGACGCCGACGGCGCCGTCGACCTGGCCGCCACCGCAGCCGTCGCCGAGGCGGTGGCCGGCTGCCGCTGGACCTTCCACCGGGCGATCGACCACAGCGCCGACCGGGCCGCCCTGCGGGCCGCCCTCGCCGGGCTGCCCGGCCTGGACACCTTCCTCACCTCGGGGTCGGCCGCCGGGGTGGACGCCGGGCGCGAGGTGCTGTCGGCCGAGCTGGCCCGGGCCGGCGAGCCCGGCTACCGTCAGCGGATCCTGATCGGCGGCGGCCTGCGGGCCGAGCACCTCAAGGAGCTGCGGGCCGAGGGCTTCGACGCCTTCCACGTCGGCGGCGCGGTGCGGGCCGACGGCTGGCTGACGCCGGTGGACGCCGACAAGGTCGCCGAGTGGCGGGCGCTGATCGACGCCTGAGCGCGCTCTCCACGGAGGCCGGTCCCGCAGTCGCGGGACCGGCCTCCGTGTTCCCTAGCGCAGCTGCTCGGGCAGCGGCTCGCTGTGCAGCATGGTCAGCCCGGAGACGGCACGGGTCAGCGCCACGTACAGCCGCCGCAGGCCGGTCCGCTCGTCCGGCTCCCCGGCGATCACCGCGGCCGGCTCGTCCAGCACCACGTAGTCGTACTCCAGGCCCTTGGCCAGCGAGGCCGGGACGAGGGTGAGCCGGGCCTCGGCGCTGGTCTCGGTACCGGGGGAGAGGTACGGCAGGCCGGCCGCCGCCAGGGCCTCGGCGAACAGCGGGATCCGGGCGTCGGCGGCGATCAGGCCGGTCGAGCCCTCGTGCTCCAGCGCCTCCCGGCAGGCCGCGACCACCGCGGCCGCCGCCTCCGCGGGCTCCCCGTCGATCCGGCGGATCGCCAGCGAGCCGGGCATCTCGCGGACGGAGGTGGCCGGGGCCAGGCCCGGGGCGATCGCCGGGAGCAGCCGGGAGGCGTACGCGATGACCTCCTCCGGCACCCGGAAGCCCTTGGTCAGCTCCTCGATGTGCGCCTCCGGCTTGCCCAAGTGGCGCAGCGCCTCCGGCCAGCTGGCCGTCGCCCACGGGGTGGTGCCCTGGGCGAGGTCGCCGAGGACGGTCGCCGAGCCGGTGGTGCAGCGGCGGCCGACCGCGCGGTACTGCATCGGGGAGAGGTCCTGGGCCTCGTCCAGCACCACGTGGCCGAGCGAGGGCGTGCGCTGCACCAGGTCCGTCGCCTCGTCGACCAGGACGGCGTCGGCCTGGGTCCAGCGGGCGGTCTTCACCGAGCGGCCCGGCTTGGGCCACAGCACCGCCCGCTGCTCCTCGGGCGTCAGCACGCCCTCGGCGCAGTCGGCCAGGAACCCGGGGTCGGAGAGCAGCCGCAGCACCAGCTTCGCCGGGTCGACGGCGGGCCAGCACTCCTTGGCCACCGCCTTGACCGCCGTGGTGCGGGCGACCGCGTCCTGCACCCGGTCGTCCGGGGCCTCGCCGCCCTG
The DNA here is from genome assembly GCF_042796115.1 of Kitasatospora sp. NPDC056446. Taxonomy (NCBI): domain Bacteria; kingdom Bacillati; phylum Actinomycetota; class Actinomycetes; order Kitasatosporales; family Streptomycetaceae; genus Kitasatospora; species Kitasatospora sp. NPDC056446. The sequence continues at coordinate 90,073 of NZ_JBHTRF010000009.1, forward strand.
CTCCATCTTCAGCAGCACGGTGTGGGCGATGCGCTGCGGCAGGGCGTCCCTGGCCGCGCCGTAGCGGACCTCGCGGCCCTTCAGCTCCTCGATGATCGCGACGAGCTCGTGCACCGGGACGCGCCAGCGGCGGGAGCCCCGGACCACCACGCAGGGCTCGGTGGGCAGGGTGATGCCCGCCCGGACGGCGCGGCGCAGCACCTCGGCCATCCGGGCGTCGCCCTTCAGCCGGGCCGACTCCGGGGTGTCCTCGCCCCGGACCTCGACGTGGCCGACCAGCTGCTGCACGGTGGCCTGGGCGACGTCCAGTTCGCCGAGCGCCGGGAGCACCTGCTCGATGTAGGAGAGGAAGGCGTTGTTCGGGCCGATCACCAGGGTGCCGGTCCGGGCCAGCCGCTCGCGGTGCGCGTACAGCAGGTACGCGACGCGGTGCAGGCCGACGGCCGTCTTCCCGGTGCCCGGCGCCCCCTGGACGCAGATGGTGCCCGTGACGTCGGAGCGGACGATCTCGTCCTGCTCGGGCTGGATGGTGGCGACGATGTCGCGCATCGGGCCGACGCGGGGCTTCTCGATCTCGGCGGCGAGCAGGGCGGAGGCGGTGTCGGCCTCCGCGGGGTCGGTGAGGTGCTCGTCCTCGTAGGCGGTGAGTTCGCCGCCGGTGTACCCGAAGCGGCGGCGGCGCTCGACGTCCATCGGCTCGGTGCGGGTGGCCCGGTAGAACGGCTGGGAGACCGGCGCGCGCCAGTCGATCACCATCGGGTCGCCGTCGGCGTCGTGCACGTGGCGGCGGCCGATGTAGAAGTTCTCCCCGCCGCCGCCCTCGGACAGTTCCTCGCTGATCGGGTGCAGGTAGTCGAGGCGGCCGAAGAAGAGCGGGGTGTGGGAGAGATCGGCCAGGGCGGCGATCCTGGCCTCGATCTGGTTGTGCAGGACGACGGCGGACACCCAGGTGCCGGTCACGTCCCGCAGGTCGAGCGACTCGACGTCCTCGCGCATCGCTCGCAGTGCGGCCCGGGACTCGGCGAGGTGTTCGCGTTCGCGCCGGAGGGGGTCGGTGGTGGGGGTGGCGGGCACGGCGAACCTTCCCGGCTGCCCCGGTGGCGGGCGCAGCGGATCGATGGAGCTCACGGTGGGGTACAGCCGGCCGGTTGCCGTGCGGTCGGCGCCTCCCCCGGCTGCCTGCGGGACTTCAGCAGGTACCACGGTTCGGGAGGGGGCAGACGGACGATCTTAGACCTGTCCGTCCCGGGGTTCCAGCGCCGCAGGTCAGGGTCGGGGTGGGGTGCGGTCTCGGGGTTCGCCCTACCCCGTCCGGGGTCGTCGGTACACCCGGAGGACGACTCCCGTCCCGGCGGATACGGCCTTTGGAGTGATGCCCGCGGCCGCTCGGGTGCCTACCGTTGAAGACATGAGCACCCAGAACCGCACCCCCCGTACCGGTCCGGCCGGCGCCACCGCCGTCGCCGGGCGCCACCGCAACCCGCTGAGCACCGCCGTCCGCAACGTCGGCATCGCCCTGGACACCGCCGCGCGCGTGATCTTCCTCGGGCGCGACGGTGTCCGCTACTGAGCCGTCGGGGCTCCCCGGCTACTCCACGTCGTCCGCGTCGATGATCCGGTACGCGTAGCCCTGCTCGGCCAGGAAGCGCTGCCGGTGGGCGGCGAAGTCCTGGTCCACGGTGTCGCGGGCGACCACCGAGTAGAAGTGCGCCGAGTGGCCGTCCGCCTTGGGGCGCAGCACCCGGCCGAGCCGCTGGGCCTCCTCCTGGCGGGAGCCGAAGGTCCCGGAGACCTGGATGGCCACCGTGGCCTCGGGCAGGTCGATCGAGAAGTTCGCGACCTTGGAGACCACCAGGACGCTGATCTCCTTGTTCCGGAAGGCCTCGAAGAGCTTCTCGCGCTGGGCGTTGCTGGTCTCGCCCTTGATCACCGGGGCGTCCAGGACCTCCCCGAGCTCGTCCAGCTGGTCGATGTACTGGCCGATGATCAGCGTCTGGTCCTTCTCGTGCTTCCTGACCAGCGCCTCCACCACCCGCCGCTTGGTCGCCGTGGTGGCGCAGTAGCGGTAGCGCTCCTCCGGCTCGGCGGTCGCGTAGGCGAGCCGCTCGGAGTCGGACAGGGTGACCCGCACCTCGCAGCAGTCGGCGGGCGCGATGTAGCCCTGCGCCTCGATCTCCTTCCACGGCGCGTCGAAGCGCTTGGGGCCGATCAGGCTGAACACGTCGCCCTCGCGGCCGTCCTCGCGCACCAGCGTCGCGGTCAGGCCGAGGCGGCGGCGGGCCTGGAGGTCGGCGGTGAACTTGAACACCGGGGCGGGCAGCAGATGCACCTCGTCGTACACCACCAGGCCCCAGTTGCGGGCGTCGAACAGCTCCAGGTGCGCGTAGACGCCCTTCCGCTTGGTGGTCATCACCTGGTAGGTGGCGATGGTGACCGGGCGGATCTCCTTCTTCGTCCCGCTGTACTCGCCGACCTCCTCCTCGGTGAGCGAGGTGCGCTTGACCAGCTCGTGCTTCCACTGGCGGGCCGAGACGGTGTTGGTGACGAGGATCAGCGTGGTCGACTTGGCGTGCGCCATCGCCGCGGCGCCGACCAGCGTCTTGCCGGCGCCGCAGGGCAGCACCACGACGCCGGAGCCGCCGTGCCAGAAGCCCTCGACGGCCTGGGCCTGGTACGGGCGCAGCTGCCAGCCGTCCTCGTCGAGGTCGATCGGGTGCGCCTCGCCGTCGACGTACCCGGCGAAGTCCTCGGCGGGCCAGCCCAGCTTGAGCAGCACCTGCTTGATCTGGCCGCGCTCGGAGGGGTGCACCACGACGGTGTCCGGGTCGGTCCGGGCGCCGACCAGCGGGGCGATCTTCTTGGAGCGCAGCACCTCCTCCAGTACCGGCCGGTCGGTGGTGGTGAGCACCAGCCCGTGGGTCGGGTGCTTGAGCAGCTTCAGCCGCCCGTACCGGCCCATGGTGTCGGCCACGTCGACCAGCAGGGCGTGCGGCACCGGGTAGCGCGAGTAGGTGACCAGGGCGTCCACGACCTGCTCGGCGTCGTGCCCGGCCGCCCGCGCGTTCCACAGGCCGAGCGGGGTCACCCGGTACGTGTGCACGTGCTCGGGGGCCCGCTCCAGCTCGGCGAACGGCGCGATGGCGCGGCGGCAGTCGGAGGCCCTGGGGTGGTCGATCTCCAGGAGGAGAGTTTTGTCGCTCTGGACGATCAGCGGTCCGTCGTTCACGCGGGGGAGCCCTCCACTGGCTGACAGGGTGGTTTGACGCAGACCCTCCAGTGTCGCGCATTCCGCCGTGAACGTGGGCGGCCGGTTTCGGGCGGCCGGAGTTTCGGGCGGCCGGTTTCCGGCGGCCGGTTTCCGGGGGCTACTTCCACTCGTAGAGGACGGCCCGGCCGGAGCCCTGCGGATCGTTGTCGAACTCGAAGAGCGCGACGACGTCGTTGAGGCGCAGGAAGGTGTCGGCCGAGCTCTCGAAGAAGATGGTGCCGCGCCAGCTGACGGCGCCGCCGCCGGTGAAGTGGCCGATGCCGCTGCCGTGCCAGCTGTAGGCCTCGCCCTTCTCGCTCATGCCGACGCCCTGGCCCTCGCCGAACAGCGAGCCGTCGGGCCGCAGCTCGGACTCGTAGGTGGCGAACTCGCGGACCGGGGTGCCGAGCACCTGGCCGGTGCCGGTCATCGACACCTCCACGGCGGGGTGCAGGCCCTCGACGGTGGCCAGCACGCGCCGGCCGGTCTCGGTGGTGGTGAGCTCCGCTATCCGATCGCCGAGCATGGTGGGTGCCTCCTTGTCGGGAACCCCCCTGTTCCCGGAGTACGCCGCTCGGGGGCGCCCCGTCAATTGCTTCGAGTGACCACAGTGCGTACTCGCTCGTTGAGCCGGTCATGAAGAAGTCGAAGCGTGTTCTCACCGCCCTCGCCCTGATGGGCACGGCCTTCGCCGCCACCGCCTCCTCGGCCGGTTCGGCCCACGCCCTCGCGGGCATCGGCGAGGGGCCCGGCGGCCTGCTCGCGGCGCCCGGGTTCCTGCTGGCCGAGCAGGTCGGCGCGGGCTCGCTGCCGGTCGGGCAGGGGGAGATCGGCAGCATGGCGGACAAGGCGATCAAGGAGAAGATGAAGGACTCGCAGGGGCACTGACGCGCCGTCGCCCTTCCCCGTCGTCCGCTCCCCGTCGTGGTCGGCCGCCGGGGCTACTCGTCGAGTTCGGCGACGCCGGTGATGCGGTGGAGGGCGAAGGTGCGGAGTTCGTCGGCGTGGTGGTCGAAGGCGGTGACGAAGCCGCCTTCGACCTTGACCGGGTCGATGATGCGCTGGCTGGCGATGCCCTCCGCGTTGAGGTAGCCGATCCACATCCGCTCGCCGAGCAGGACGGCCGTCTGGAGGGCGGCCAGGGTCTCGGCCGCGGCGGTGCGGGGCAGGTGGCGCCGGTCGGCGGAGGGTTCGCGGCGGGTGGCGGTGGCGGCGCGGTCGCCGGCCCGGATGGCCTTGATGGCGGCCGCGAGGAGGGTGTCGTCCGGGGCGGGCGGGCCGTCGGGGACGGGCACGGGTGCCGTTCGGGGCGGGGTGCGGTGGCTGTCCGGGCGGGTGATCAGGACGTCGCCCTCGGCGGATTCGGCGGCCGGCGCGTAACCCATGGTGCGCAGGGTGGCGAGCAGGACGTCCGGGGCGGCCTGGGAGGCGAGGACGGTGGGGGCGAGCAGGCGCAGCCGCAGGTCGGCGGAGCGCCGGTCGGCGAGCACCTCGTTCAGCAGGGACGGGTCGTCGCAGCGCAGGTAGGAGGAGGCGGCGCCGACCCGCAGGATGCCGTGCCGGCGGGCGACGTCGTCGATCAGGTACGCGAGCGGCTGCGGGACGGGCGTACGGCTGTGCTGCTCCAGGAAGGCCCGCAGGTCGGCGGCGGTGCGTCCGGCGTCGAGGGCGCGGCGCACGGACACCGGGGTGAACCGGTAGACGGTGGCGCCGCCCTTGGACTCGATGTCGGCGCAGAGCGCGAGCGCGTGGGCGAGCGGGGTGAGCAGCGGGCCGGGGGCGACCGCGGTGAGGTCCGGCTGGAGGATCACGTGGTCGAGCGGCTGCGGGAGCAGCGGGGCGAGCACCGTGGCCGGGTTCGCCTCGGCGGTGAGCAGGGCGCGGGCGGGCGCGGCGAGGGCGCCGCGGCCGGTGACGCCGAGGAGTTCGGCCTCGTCGAGGGTCCAGGTGGTGAGGTCGTCGCGCAGTTCGCGGCCGTCCGGGCCGGTCGGGCCGCCGCGCAGCGGGCGCTGCCAGCGCAGGGTGGGGAGCAGTTCGTCGGCGGTGGCAGGGGTGCCGGGCGGGAGCTCGGCGAGCAGCGCGAGGGCGGCGCGGCGGACGGACGGGGCGAGGGTGCGGTCGAGTTCGGGGCCGAGCGCCGCCCGTGACTTGCCCTTGCCGTCCGGGGTGCCGGCGAGGGCGGGGACGCGGGTGGCGGCGAGCCAGGCGGTGGCGAGGACGGACCAGCGCTCGGCGGTGTCCAGCTGGAGCCAGGCGTCGTACCCGGGGGTGGGCGCCCAGCGTTCGTCCACTTCGCCGTCGGGGGCCAGCAGGCCCGCGGTGTAGGCGAGTTCGAGCCAGAAGGCGGTCTGCTGCTCGGTGCTCTCCAGGGCCTGGGCGGCGCGCTTGAGGTCGCGGACGCCGAGGCCGCCGGCGCGCAGGGTGAGCGGCGGGGTGAGGCCCCAGCCGTCCAGCAGTTCCTCGACGGTCTTGACGGCGGTGTGGGCCTGTCCGGCCGCGGCGCTGTCCACAGCCTGTGGATCGCGCGGGGCGGCGGCGGGCACCGGCTCGGGCTGGACCGGCTCGACGGTGCGGTGGGTGCGGCCGCCGCGCAGGTGCAGGGCGAGCTCGCGGGGCAGGACGACGCTGCCGGGGCTGGTGGGCAGCAGCAGGCCGCGGGCGAGCAGCCATTCGACGGGGCTCTGCGCGTCCTCGGCGGTGACCGGGCGGGCGGCGTCCGGGACGGTGCCGGTGGGCGGGCCCCAGACCAGCCGCTCCAGCAGCCGCAGTGCGGGCTCGGGTGCGGTGTCGAGCAGCGCGGTGCAGCGGGCGCGGTCGGTGAGCAGCGCGGTGAGCGCGGCGACGGCGGACACCGGGTCGGGGGTGGCGGGCTGCCCGGCGGAGGCGAGAAGTTGCTGCAGCCGGGCCGGGGACATGCCGACGGTGGCGTCGGCGAGGGTCGGGCCGAGGCCGGTGCGGCCGGGGTTGGCGGCGGTCGGGGCGAGGGCCTCGCGGACGGCGAGGACCAGCCGCAGGCCGTTGTCCGGGCCCCAGAGCAGGGCCCGGTCTCGCAGGGTGGCGACGGCGCGGGGCAGGGCGGCGGCGACGGCGGCCCGGTCGGCCGGGGTGAGCGGGGTCGCGCCGGGGTGCGGCTTGACCTTGGCCGGACCGGTCAGCAGGGAGCGGACGGTGCTCACCGAGGTGCCGTCCGGGGCGGTGGCCAGGGCTTCGGCGGCCTGGAGGGTGAACCGGTCGAGCCGTTCCAGGGCGCGCAGCGCGGAGGCGCGCGAGGAGAGCCGGGCGGACAGCTGGGTCAGGTCGCCGGGGACGGGGTTCAGCAGGTCGGGGCGGGAGCGGAGCAGGGCGGCGAGCGCGTCGTCGGGACGGGCGCGCAGCTCCTCGGCGAGGGTGCGCGGGCCGGTGGTGGACCTGCCCCGGCGTTGGTGGCCCTGCTGTGTGGTCATTCGACCTAGGTTAGTCGCGCGGGCGGACGGCGGGGTGTCCGTCGTACGGCTCCGCCCCGGCCGGTGCCCGGCGCCCGCCCGGTGGCGCTCGGCCTGGGCCGTCCTGGGGCGCCGGACTCGCGTGGGCGGGGGCGGGGTGGGTAGCGTCACGCCGAGGGCGGTTCGGTGGGCGGTCGTCGCATTCTCGGCGGACGGCGCGGGCGAGGCGGGGTGTCGGTGATGACGGACGGCGAGTGGTGGCGCAAGAGCGGGCCGTGGAGCGAGCGCTCGGGCGGCGTCGACGACGGCGCCGGGCAGGGGGGTGGCGCGCAGGGTGCTTCGGGCGCCCCGTCCGTGCCTCCCGCGCCCGCAGTGCCTCCCGCGTACGCTGCGCCGTTCGGGCCTGGTGTGCCGTCCGGGCCCGGTGTGCCGTCCGGGCCCGCCGCGGATCCTGACAGCGTGTACGACCCGCCGGCGCCGAGCGCGGGCGGGATCCCGTCCGTTCCGCTGAACCCCCGGGACGCCGTCGACGCCGAGCGGCGGGCGTCCGCGATCCCGCCGCCGACGGTGAGCAGCACCGGCCCGTGGACCATGACGGTGTTCGACTTCTCGGACGGGCCGGAGCCCGCGCCGAAGCCGATCCCCGAGCAGCGCGCCGACGAGGGGGCCGGGCAGGCCGCCGCGCCCGCCGTGGAGGCGGCGCCGCCGGGGGCGGGTGCGAAGGCGCCGGGGATGCTGAGGAAGCTGCTGATGCCCCAGGGCGCGGCGGCTCCGGCGGCTCCGGGAGCCCCGGGGGTCCCGGGTGCTCCGGCGGCGGGTGCGGTGCCCACCGCGCCGGGCGCCGGGGGGAAGGCCGGGGGGAAGCGCGCGGGAAGGGCCGCGGCGAAGGCCGCGAAGGCGGCGGGGAAGGGCGCGGCGCCGGCCCCGGCCGCGGAGGGCCGCAAGCCGTCCCCGCTGATCGTGCTCTCCAGCCTGCTGCTGGTCGGCGGCGCCGTGACGGGCATCTTCCCGGTCATGCTGGCGGGTTGGGGCCTCGGCTACCTGTCCCGTCAACTCTCCGACCTGACACGGAAGTTCGTGATCCTCGGGATCCCGCTGATCACCATGAGCGCGAGCACCCTGTACGCGATGCAGCAGGCCAAGCAGGGCGGCGCCCAGGGTGGCGGCGGCCTCCAGTCGGGCTCCCCGTTGGGGCAGATCAGCTGGTCCTCGGCCCCCAATGTGCTCCGGCTGGCGGCGGTGATCTCCGCAGTGGTCCTGCTGCTGCTCGCCATGCGCCGCCGCCCCCCGCAGCAGGGCTGAGGCGGGGCCGCGGTGGGGCCGCGGCGGGCGGAGCGGTTCAGGTGGTCCGGGGCTGCGGCCCGGGTGCGGGCTCGGGCGGGGGTGCGGCGAAGCCGGCGCAGAGCAGGCGGACGCTGCGGTGGAACTTCTCGTCCTGGCCGATCCGTGGGATCAGCTCGCCCATGACCAGCGGGAACCGTTCGCGTAGCGCGTTGTACTGCTCCAGGTCGAGCGTCGGGGGCGCGGTCGGCTGGTTCTGCTCCTGGAGCACGAATCCGGTGGTGTGGCTGAGCAGGGTGTCGGCGGCGATGCCGCAGGAGTCGGCGGGCAGGCCGGCGTCGAGGAGGGTGCGGAGGAGCCGCTCCATCAGGGAGAGCCCGCCGGGGCTGAGCGTGCCGGGGCTTTCGGCGAGGAGCTGGGCGCCGCCGGGGTGCTGTCTGATGCTCAGGCGCAGGGCGACGGCCTGGGCCTCGACGCGGTCCTGCCAGGTGGCGCCGGCGGGGAGGGCGTCCAGGGTCCGGGTGCCCGCGTCGTAGGCCTGGCGGCAGACCCGGTCGGCCATCAGGGCGAGCAGTTCGTCCTTGCCGCGCACGTGGTAGTAGAGGCTGCCCGCATGGGCGTCGAGGCGGTCGGCGACCTGGCGCATGGACAGGTTCTGGTAGCCGACCTCGGCGAAGACGGCCATGCCCGCATCGACGATGCGCTCCTTGGTGAGCTTCATGCGGTTCACCGTATCCGATTTTCCAACACTGTTCGAATCTGTGCTAGCTTGTGCCCTGCCCGGTTTTCGAACGGTGTTGGAAAGACGAAGGGGGAGGGCGATGGGGGCGATCCTGTTCAACGTGACCACGGCCGCGCTGATGGTCATGATGGTCAACTGCGGGCTCGGCGTGGTCGGCCGGGACACCCTGCGGAGCCGGCCGCTCCCGTGGGCGGCGATCGTGCTCACCGCCCTGGCCGTCGGCGGCGTGCTGCTCCAGCTGGCCTGGTCCGGTGCCATGGACGCGCTCGACGCGGACCCCGCCAAGTCCGGCTGGTGGCGCGAGTCCACCTCGGTGTTCATGCAGAACGGCGGCCTCTTCGGCGGCCTGTGGAACCTCGTCACCCTCGCCGCCGTCGCCGCCCTCGCCCACTGGTACTGGGGCGGCCCGCTCACCCTCGGCTTCTTCCTCGCCGGCGTCCTCCTGCCCGGCCGGATCGACACCCTGCTCGGCTTCGGCGGCGGCCCCGGCGCCGACCCGCGCAACTTCGCCGGGAGCTCCGGCGCCACCTACTTCCTCGGTGCCACCCTCGCGCTCGCCTTCCTCACCCGCACCCGCCTCCCCAAGGAGCTCGCCCTGGCGGCCGGCGTCCCGGCGCTGGGCCTCGCGATGTGGCTGGCCCAGGAGAACGGCCACGGACTCGTCTCGGTGTACGGCTTCGCGCTGGGCGGGGCGGTCTGGGCGGTCCGCCGCCGGGTGGTGCGGGCGGCCTGCGCCTGACCAGGGTGGTGCGGCGGCCGCCCGGTGCCTGGCCAGGGTGGGGCGGCCGGCCGGTGCCTGATCCGGGTTCGGCCGACCGGTGCCTGACCGGGGTGCGGCGGCGGTCCCGGGGTGAGAGCCCCGGGGCCGCCGTGGCGTTTCCGGGCCGGGCGATCGCGGTCGGGCCCCGTTCATCCGGCCGGCCGGTCCGCCATGGTGAGGATTCCGGCGGTCACGGTGGCGGGGTCGTCGGTCGGGAGGGCGTGTCCGGTGCCGGGGACGAGGTCGACCCGGGCGGCCGGGGCGAGGCGGTGCAGCCGGGCCGCGACGGCGGGGGCGTCGTGCAGGGCGCTGTGCTCGCCGAGGAGGAAGAGGGCGGGGGCGTCGATGCGGCCGAGTTCCTCGTCGGTGAGGGTGGTGGCCAGGGGCAGGCGGCGGCGGAAGCCCATCGAGGCGCGGATCAGCGCCATCAGCTCGGTCTCCAGGATGGCGCTGTTGCGGACCAGTCTGGCGAGCCGGGGCCGGAGCGGGCGCGGGGCCAGGGCGGCGAGGCCGCCGGTGATGAGCCAGGTGTAGAAGCGGCGGCCGGGGTCGGCCAGGCCGGCCGGGTCGACCAGGGTGAGGGTGGCGGTCCGGCCGGGGTGGTGGATCCGGTGGTTGAGGGCGATCCAGCCGCCGTAGGAGCAGCCGACCAGGTGGGCGGACGGCAGGTCGAGGGCGGTGAGGAGTTCCTCCAGCCAGGCGGCGGCGTCGCGGCCGTTCCGGACGGGCGCGCTCTGCACGCTGGCGCCGGGCTCGCCGACGGTGTCGACGGCGATGACGGGGTGCCGTGCGGCGAGGGCGTCGAGGTAGCGGTGCCACATCAGCGCGTTGCCGCCCGAGCCGGGCAGCAGGACGATCGGCGTCCCCTCGGTGCGGCCGGTGCGGTAGACGCGGGTGGTGCCGAAGCCGGTGGGGACGTCGAGCGGCGTCCGGGGCCCGCGCCAGAGTTCGGTCAGGGCGCGCTCGTAGGCGGTGCGGTAGCGGGCTTCGGCCTTGCCGTTCTTGAACTCGCTGATTCGCATGGTACATGTGTATCACATGCATGATACGGGTGTACCAAGCAAAGCGGGCCCCGACGGCGGGCCCACCCACGGAAGGCCGGACATGACCGCGAAGGTCGACCACGAAGAGCGCCGGCGGCAGATCGCCGAGGCCCTGCTGCGGATCGCCGACACCCAGGGCCTGCAAGCGGCCAGCATGCGGGCGGTCGCGACGGAGGCCGGCGTCTCGCTGCGGCTCGTGCAGTACTACTTCACGACGAAGGAGGGCCTGCTGCTCGACGCCCTGGCCAGGCTCGGAACCCAGCTCCAGGCCCGGATGGAACGGTGGATCGGCGGGGCCCGCGCACCACGGGAGGTCGTGACGGCGATCCTGTCCTGCATCCTCCCGACGGACGCGGAGAGCCGCCGGATCACCAGGACCTACGCGGCGTACTACGCGCTGGTGCTCGGCGACCCCGAGGCGTTGGAACAGCGGGCCGCGCAGCCGCCGGCCGTCCTGGAGGGCTTCCTCGCCAAGCAGCTCCGCGCGGCGCAGGAAGCCGGGGAGATCGGCCCGGGCCGCGACACCGGGATGGCGGCGGCCGGGCTGCTGGCGATGGTCAACGGGCTCGGATCGAGCGTCCTCGGCGGCCAGCGCGGCGGCGAGGAGGCGTTGGCGGTCCTCACCCACCACCTGGACGAGCTGTTCCGGCCGTCGGACGGCGGCGGCTGACGTGGCCGCGCGCCCGCGCTTGTGCCCGCGCGGCGGGGCGGGCACCCGTGGCCGGGCGGGGGTTAACACCCGTACGGGACGGGTGCTTTCCCCGTTCTTCGGGGCACCCCGGCCGACCAGACTCGGAGCATGCCCACACAGCCCCTGACGATGCCCGAGGTCCCCGCCCAAGCGGTGGCGAGCGGCAGCGACTTCGCCCAGTTGAGCCGCCGGATCGCCGCCGAGGGCCTGCTCGACCGGCGCCCCGGCTACTACACCGTCCGGGCGGCCCTGGTGCTCGCCGCGTTCCTCGGGGGCTGGTACGCCCTGTTCGCGCTGGGCGACACCTGGTGGCAGCTCGGCCTGGCCGTGGCGATGTCCGTGGTCTTCGCCCAAGTCGCGCTGTTCTCGCACGACCTGGCGCACCGGCAGGTGTTCACCCGGCGGGTGCCGAGCGAGGTCGGCGGCCGGATCGCCGCCAACCTGCTGATGGGCATGAGCTACGGCTGGTGGATGAACAAGCACACCCGCCACCACGCCAACCCCAACCACGAGGAGCGGGACCCGGACGTCGCCCCCGAACTCCTGGTGTGGTCCAAGCGGCAGGCCCGCAAGGCCAGTGGCCTCGCCCGGTTCATCGGACGCCGGCAGGCGTACCTGTTCGTCCCGCTGCTCCTGCTGGAGGGCCTCAACCTCAGCTTCAACAGCTTCAAGGCGCTGCGCAGCCCCACGATGAAGCGGCCGGTGGTGGAGGGCGTGCTGCTGGTCGTGCACTTCGTGGCGTACTTCGGGCTGGTGTTCGCGGCGCTCCCGGTGGGCAAGGCGGTGGCCTTCCTCGCGGTGCACCAGGCGCTGCTCGGCATCTACCTGGGCTGCGTGTTCGCCCCGAACCACAAGGGGATGCTGATGGTGACACCGGAGATGAAGCTCGACTTCCTGCGCCGCCAGGTGCTGACCTCGCGGAACGTGCGGGGCGGCGCGGTCATCGACTCGGTGATGGGCGGCCTCAACTACCAGGTGGAGCACCACCTGTTCCCCAGTATGCCGACCCCGGCCCTGGGCAGGGCGGCGCGGATCACCCGGGAGTTCTGTGCGGAGAAGGGCATCCCGTACTACGAGACCGGCCTGATCAGGTCCTACCGGGAGGTCTTCACCCACCTCCACCGGACGGGAGAGCCGATCCGCTCCGGAGAGTGACGGGCGCGCCGGAGCGGGGGAGTGGGAAGTCGGCCAGGCCGACTTCCCACTCTGCCGTTGGCGCCCTCAACCCCGGGCGGGCACCGGGTTGTCCGGCGAGTCCAGCCACACCGTCTGGCCGCCGGGCGTGACGGTGAGGCCGAAGCGGTCGAAGCCGGGCCGGCCCCGGTCGTCCCACCAGCGCCAGGCGGACCGTACCTCGTCCCAGAGGCTGCGGGGGCCGGACTGCACCACCTCGTACGCGGTGCGGCCGGGCGCCCAGTCGACGGTGGCCCAGGACGTGACGGCCGTGTCATGCAGCCAGAGGGTGTAGGTGCCGTCGGCGTAGCGCTCGACGAGCGGGAACGCCTCGGACACCTGCGCGCCGACGGCGAACATGGCCGACCAGCCGCCGACATCCTCCGGGGAGAGGGGCGTCACCGACGCGACGCCGCCCGCCGGCCACGGACCGGACAGGTACTCCAAGCTGCCGGGGCGGGCGGCCCGCTGTTGGCGGAGCCGCATGAAGGCGGATGACCCGACGAACCGGCCGCTCGCCGTGCCGTCGTCGCCGACGGTGAGCCGGACGACGGCTTCGCCGCCGTACTCGGGCCCCCACGGAGCGACGATCAGCCCGCCGGGGCGGGTCTGCTCGACCCAGGCGGGCGGCACCCGCCGAACCGAGCAGGTCGCGATCACCCGGTCGTACGGTGCGCCGTCCGGGTGGCCCGCGGCTCCGTCGCCGACCACGAGCGTCGGTGAGTGCCCGGCGCGCGCCAGCCGGAGTCGTGCCTCGGCGGCGCTGTCCTCGTCCACCTCGACCGTCGCGACGTTGTCGTGACCGAGGCGGTGGGAGAGGAGAGCGGCGTTCCAGCCCGTGCCGGTGCCGATCTCCAGTACCCGGTCGCCGGGCTCGGCATCCAGGGCCGCGAGCATCGAGAACACCATGGTCGGCATGGAGTTGGAGGACGTGGGTGTGGTGCCACGGCCTTCGCCGGTGTGGTCGCCGTCGTCCCACTGCGTGGTGAGCGGGACGTCGGAGTAGGCGGCGTGCCACCAGCCGGCCGGGTCGGCGTGTCGGTTCACGGCGTCACCCTGACGGAGGCCGTCGCCCCGGCCGGGCCAGATGAGGGCGGGGACGAACCAGTGGCGGGGAACGGCGTCGTAGGTGGTCAGCCAGTCCACGGTGAGGGCCCCGTTCGCGATGAGCGTGGAGGCCAGCCGGGCCCGGCCGGCCTCCACTTCGTGCTGCTCGGTCACGCGTCAGCTGCCCGACGCCGGGCCGCTGCCGTCCGAGGTGTTGCCGCCCTCGTCGCTGCCCCCGCCACCGTGCTTGTTGCCACTGCTGCTGTCGTCCTGCTGGCCGCCACCGTCGCCGGAGCCGGACCCGCCGCCGTGCTTGCCGTCGTTGAACACGGGCATGTGCTTCCCCTTGCTTCCTCGGCGACGCCGAATGCCGCCGTCGAGCAGCACGTTAGGCGGACGGGAGGCGCCGGACGGCGGGCGATTCGCGAATATTCCGGCACCGGGCGGGCGGGGTTCGCGGAGATTCTTCAGAGGGTGCCCAGAGCCCGGCGGCAGCGCGTGATGACCTTGTGGGCGTCCGTCCCGTAGACGGCAGAGCCGGCCAGGGTTTCCCACACACGCAGGTAGAGCGCCACGTTCTCCGGCTGGTCGAGCCAGAGTTCGGCGTGCCAGTCCTCGACGATGACGAGTCGTTCGTCGTAGATCCAGAAGCTGTTGGCCGGAGGCAACGTGAGCGAAGCCTCGAACGGCACAATACCGAGCGACACGGTGTCCAGCCCGATCACACCGCTCAGTCGGTCGAGTTGCGCGGCCATGACGGCCGGCGGGCACATCCGGGCGAGTAGTGCGGATTCCCATATGATGAAGCGGTAGCGCTTGCCCGGCTGGTACAGGATTTCCTGCCGCTGGATACGGGCGCGTACGGCCTCGTCTATGTCGCGCGGAGACTGGTGGAGATCGACGTACGCGCTGAAGACGTGCCGGGCATAGTCGGCGGTCTGGAGCATGCCGACGATCACAGAGTTTTCCCACGCGCGCATGACGGTTGAGCGTTCGTATTCAATGGTCAGCGTGTCCTGCACGGGTTTGTGCCCGGCGGCCAACTGCCGCCGCCAGGAGCGGGTTCCCGACTCGAAGGACCGCAATCTGGCGGCCAACTCGGCTGCCGCTTCGGGTTGTCCGACCCCTTCGGCCCAGGCCTTGAGGTCGTCGTGGGTGGCCGTCTGCCGCCCGGTCTCCAGTTTGCTGACCTTGGACTGTGTCCAGCCCAGCCGGTCGGCCAGCTGCCGGCCGGTGAGACCGCCCTCGGCGCGCAGCTCACGGAGCCGCAGGCCGAGGGCGATTCTGGCGTGCTGGAAGTCGGTGCTCACATGGCGGACGGTACCCCAGCGGCGAACGTGCGGCTCGGCGTGGCGTAGTGCCAGGCGGCGTCCCGGACTTGGCAGGCGCGGGCCACCTGCACCGGGTCGGTGATCAGCTCGATCTCGGTGATGTCGTCGTCGGCGTCGAAGTGCAGCAGGGCGATGACGCGGGAGTCGAACAGCCAGGCATCCTCAGCAGGGAGGTCCAGTCGCTCGGCGTCGGCACGCCAGAGGTACCGGGTGTCCTCACCGACGGCGTTGTTTCGTTCGGCGTTGTTGAGCAGGTATCGCTGCCCCATGGTGGGCGGATTGTCCATGATCCGCACCCGCTCGAACCGCTTGCCCAGGGCGGACTGTTCGCGGCGCGAGCGGCACCAGGGGTGGTCCAGGTCCCATTCGGGATCCAGGCCGGCGACGAACCGGTGGTAGGTCTCGCTCTGTTCGTCGGAGCGGTATCGGCGGCGGGTCTCCAGTCGGAAGGCCGTGTGCTCGAAGGTCGTGAACATCTCCTCGAACTCGTCGTAGCTGATCAGTTCGGGTTCTCGGTTCACATCGCGCGGCGCGAAGTCGGCGAGCAGTGCACGTGGCACGATCACGAACCCTTCGCCGGGCTTGATGTTGCGGAGTTGGGTGATCTCGTCGGGGTCGGTCACGATGTCGCCTTGCACGATCACCTCCCCGGTCTCCACGTCCTCGTAAAGCGTCGGGCATCCGCTGTTCCCTGAAGTGCTTCCGATGAATCGCAGTCGTCGGCTCACAGCCGCTCCCCTCACAGTCGGTCAGGCGGCATCAGCATGCCCTGGAACGGCCGGGGAGCGAGCGGGGATTCTCGAATATTCGCGTAGGGAGCCGAAGTTGTCAGGGCCGATCGCGTGTGCGGTTCCTGGTCGGATGGAGGCTGCGGAGGAGGTGAGTGGGAAGTCGGCAGGGCCGACGACTCCTGCGCCGTCAACAGGTCCAGGTACCGGCTGACCGCGCCCGACGGCACCGCCTACAACGGGGCGATCGAGTACGGCGAGGGCAAGGCGTGGACGCAGCGCTCCACGACCGACAACCTGTGTTCCACGGGCACTCGGAAGTTCGAGATCAGCTCCTCCACCACGATCCTCTCGGACGGCAAGCCCTCGGTGGACACGTCGCAGTCCCAGAGCTTCGAGGTCCCCGTGTGTGACTGAATCCTGGTAGGCACGTTGCGGCCCCTCGCGCGAGTCGAGCGCGAGGGGCCGCGGGGTGCTCGGGCCTGATGGGGCGCCCGTTCGGGGTCGGGGGCGAGGGAACCGGCTTGGGCCCTGTCCGGTCGATCTTGTCGGATCGGAGGCAGCCGGTCTATCACGCTCTAATCCCGATGGCGGTGACCTGGTAGGTGAGCCTGATCAGACTGACTGTCCCAACGACGGCAAGATCGCAGCTAAGCTGAATAAAACCGTCGACGAAGTGGGAGTTGGACCTGTCCACTGCCCAACCGGCGTTGTTGCCCTCCGCCCCCGTGGCGATGGTGGCGAGGGATACCGCGGGGGCGACTCGCGGTGCACTTGCCCATCTGACATCGTCGAGGTTGAAGGAGACGTTGAAGCGCTGCCAGGCTGGCCCCGTCGAGTTGGCATTCACAATCACCGTGCCAGTGAGGAAGACCAGGCTTCCTTCACTGATGGGTGTAATGAGGTGGAACCGATTATCAAATGTAACCATGGGGAACTCAACTCCCTCTGCAGAGAATGCAAGTTGCGAAGCCCAGGTATTTAGATAGTACGCCAACTTCTAGGATGGCGCTCATCGCCCTATTGCTCCGCTATTCCCCAGTTGGCTGCTCCTTGCCAGCCCCTGCCGGACGGCCCGTGGGGTGCGGCCGGGCACATCGTCACCGAGACCAGCGCGAGCAGGCCCAGTCGCCGGGCCAGATATAGGACACGCGGCCCTCGCCAGGCCAGTAGTGGGCGGTGTAGGCCGATCCCAGTCCTCCCATGCCCGGCGTAGCTTCGTGATCGCCTCCTCGTCCGGCCGCCGGACCTCGGGGTCGTCGGAGGCGTAGGAGCACGGCTCGTCCGGCCCGTGGTCGTGGATCGGAGCCGGGTAGCAGACGGCCAGTGTGTCCCGGGGACGGCCGGCCGGCGGAGCGCGGCGACGGCCAGGCGCGTACCGACTCCCTTTCCCCGCCACGCGGTGGTGACGTGGACGGACTCCGGCAGGAGGAGCAGCGTCGGGTTCTTGCCGGCCAGAGCCGGAGCGAGGGCGCCGTCCTCGGTGAAGATCACGCGGGGGATGCGGTCGAGCAGGCCGGGGTCCGCCTCCAGGGCCGTGCGAGGGTTCGGGGTCACGCCGGGGATCACACGGGTGATCTCCGCGGTACCGATGTTCTCGGCCGGAACGTAGAACGACGCCGTCCACCGCTCGGCGCGAAGGGCCCATGTCTCATCGGCGAACTGCCGCATGGCGTAGGAGATATGGAGTCGATCCGGGTCGACCAAGGGGAACTCCTCCGAGCGGATGGGGCCCCGCCGCGCGCAGGCGGCGGGGCCCCGGCGTAGCAGCGGTGGTGCAGGGCGATCTCGTGCGGGATCCGGAGGACGTGGCGCAACTCAGGTACGTGAAGGAGGATGAAGGCTTCGTAGTCGTGCCTCGCGAACTGCTCGTGAGGTTCGCGCCGAGGGAGTCGACGCCAGTGCCGGAGTTCGTGCCTCAGCAGAAGATCACCGAGTTCATCAACGACGGCTTCGAGCACACGGCATGGCGGCTGGAGACGCGCACCGGCTATCTCTCCGACCGGCAGATGTCCTCCTATGCCGAGTTCCTACGGACGGGAGACACGGCCGGTGAGGTCGGACACCCGTGGTTCGACAACGTGCGTCGCATGGTGGACAAGGGCAAGAGGTTCGAGCGGGTGCGTCTGGTGGACGATCCGCCGACCGAGGGGCAGCGGTATCTGCTGGCGTGCGCCCGGACCAACGTGGCGGCCGGCGAGGACATCCGGTACATGTGGCGGTCGGCTGCGGAGGCGGCGGGGTTGGCCGGGCTGTCGGACTTCTGGCTCTTCGATTCCCGCACGGTCGCGCGCTTCCACTTCGACAGAGAGCGCACGGTCGGAATGGAGCTGGTCACCGACCCGTTGGAAGTCCTTCGGGCCTGCGAGGCCCGTGACGCGGCCTGGCACCACGCAACGCCGTACGCGGAGTTCCGGGGTCAGGTAACTTCCGGCATGTGAGCACCGACTATCAGCAGGCACGGTCCTCTCTCGGCGTCCGGATGCGTGAACTCCGCTCCGGTGGGTGAGGTGCAGGCGGAGTGGAATGGTTTCGGCCCCTCGCGCGACTTTCGTGCGAGGGGCCGTGGGGTTACGCGTGGTGGTCGAATTCGCCGGCCTTGGTGCCGTGGAGGAGGGCGGCGAAGGTGGTGGGGGTGGTGTGGAGGATGAGGTGGCCCTCCTCGGACTCGCGAAGTTCGATCGTCCTGCTTACGGTACGGACCTCGATGCAGTTGTCGCTTGCGCCGGAGTAACTGGACTTCTGCCAGTTGGAGTCGGTCAACTCGGCCTCCGTAGGTGGGGTATGCCCCCTCGCTCTGGGGGAGCGAGGGGGCGGGAAGTCAGGCGTGGTGGTCGAATTCGCCGGCCTTGATGCCGTGGAGGAGGGCGGCGAGGGCGGCGGGGGAAGTGCGGAGGATGGTGCGGTCTTCGTCGGACTCGCGGAGTTCGACTGCCCCGCCAGCCGTGCGAACCTCCACGCACTCGTTGTTCGCCGCGCTGTAGCTCGACTTCTGCCACTCGGTGCTACGCATACTTGGCTTCCACTTCTTTCTTGATGGATCGGATGAAGTCTCGCGACTCGTCCTCGGAAAGCGCAGCGGAGTCCACGCGGTCGAAGATGGATCGATGCTTGGCCAAGTCTGCTGGGGCATCGAAGAAGAGCGTGCCTGAGGAAGTGTCCATCTGGACGGTGTCGAGTTCGGGCACAGGGCCCTGGGCAAGAGTGACGTTCTCACCGGCGCCAGGGAATGTGTCTACATCGAACGGGACCACCCTGATCGAGATGCCCTTGTCGGCCGAGTCCCCGATCAGGGCGTCAAGCTGGTCTGCGAGAACCCTGGGGCCGCCGAACTGCATTCGGAGCGCTGCCTCGTGGATGAAGGCGCGAAGAGGGATCTTTCCCGTGCGGACTACCTGTTGCCGCTGTACGCGGAATGCAGTTCGGACATCGATGTCCTTGCGGGGGAGCGGCGGATAGACCCGAGCGAACACGGCGGATGCGTAGCTCCCGGTTTGCAGCAGGCCCGGGATGTACGTGGTCGTGCAGGTGGTGAGCGTCTTGGCGTGATGTTCGACCTCGGCTACCTCAAGGAAGTCCGTCGTCAGGACCTCTCGGTACTCCTCCCACCAGCCTCGACCGCGCTCCGCGATGATGTCTGCGAGGGCGTCGACCATCGGGCGATTCGCGCAGTTACACGCGGCGGCGATGGTGCGCAGACGGTCCGCGCTGATGCCGATCCGTCCAGATTCCATCTGCGTGACCTGAGCCGGGTTCATGCCGACGAGACGGCCGAGCTCCGAGCCACCGAAGCCGGCCCGCTCGCGCATTCTCCGCAGCTCGGTGCCAAACCTGCATTGGCGGAGTGTCGGGTTGACGCGTGGCGGCATGGCTTCCTTTCGAGGATGTGGACGCCTCAAGTCTGCCGCGAGGGCTGAGTGTCGGTCTACCGACTACCACGATCGAGCGAACATCCCGGCATGGGGGAAAATTATCCACTGTCCTGCACTATGGTCGGTCTCACCTCGATCCGACGGATCGTCAGTAACGCCTGCTAGCAAGCACCGCAGAGCAGCCACGTCCATCTGCCTACCTGGCCCGGCCTGGCCTTGCTCACGGCGACATGTGTTCCGCCGGTTCTTCCCTCACTCACGCCTCGGGAGAAGTCCCATGCGTCACCTCAACACGCCCACCTTCGCCCTCACCCGCCAGTCCCTCCGGGACGCGATGGTCCGCTCCGGCTGGCAGCCCTCGGCCACCTTCGACGCCGAGCTCGCCCTCGGTGAACTTCTTGTCAACGCCTGGCGGCACGGTGGCACCCCCGCCCCGATCATCCAGATCCTCTTCCTCGGCACCGTCCTGCGCGTCTCCGTCTCCGACGAGAGCCCCCTCTCCCCGAACCCGCAGGCCCCGCCCCTGCTCGCCGAGTCCGGCCGGGGCCTCCAACTCGTCGCCGGCCTGACCCACCGCTGGGGCGTCGACCCCCAGGAGCACGGCAAATCGGTCTGGTTCGAGCTCGAGAAGGACGCGGCCTGATGATCTACCGCCCCCTCCCGCAGCCCATGCTGCCGACGGACCACCGGATCCGGTACTACACCCACGACCACATCCTCTCCCTCCTGGACGAAGTCGACGACCGGGGCCGCGAGTTCGGCCTCATCTTCCCCACCCTCAACACCAAGCGCACCCCGGACGGCCGCGTCCTCGTCCGCTTCGGCACCGCGCCGGCCTCCACTCTCCTCAACCTCCTCACCCTGCTCCTGGCCGCCGAGCGCAGGACCAGGTGAGGTTCCTGGTCGGGACGGCCTTCGCCGTCCTCCTCGCCCTCGCCTTCGTGACCGTCGCCCTGGGCGTCGTCACCGCCCTCCGCACCACCCCGCCCGACGAGGACGCATAGGAGCACGCAGAGGAGGGCCGTCACCGCCCCCGGCGATCACGGCCCTCCTGCTCTCCCTTGCTTTGCCCGAAGTCAGCTGGTCTTTTCGAATCCGGCGAGCAGTCCGCGCGGGTCGAAGGTGACCCGGATTCGGGCGATCTTCCCGTTCTCCGTGTGCATCCAGTTCGCCGTCGGTGCCGGCGGCGCGATGCTGGTGTTCAGTTCGAACCAGGTGACCACGTCGTCCCCCTCGGCGACCCGCACCTTCACGTCGATCTTCTCCAGCACCTGCCCGAGCCCCCGCAGTCCGGCCAGTGCCTCCTCCACCCCCGATGCCGTCCCCAGTGCCCCGACGAACTCCACATCGTCGGCCAGCAGTCCCCGGATGGTCTCGAACTCGCCCGCCTCCCAGGCGGTGAAGTAGCTCTCGGCCAGCTCGCGCGCGTTCTTCGTCGTCGTCATGACTCCATCCTCCGCCCGCCCCGTCCATCCGTCCAATAGATGGATCCGATGCCAGCTATCATCATGAGTTATGGAGATGCACCAGCTGCGCTACCTTGCCGCCGTCGTCGACGAGGGCACCTTCACCGCCGCGGCCGCCCGCCTGCACGTCAGCCAGTCCGGCATCAGCACCCAGGTGGCCAAGCTGGAGAAGGAGTTGGGCCAGCAACTGCTCGACCGCACCAGTCGCCAGGTCCGCCTCACCCCGGCCGGCGAGGCCGTCCTCCCGCTGGCGAAGAGTGCCCTGGCCACCCTCGACGCCATCCGCCACACCGCCGCCGAGTTCGCCGACGCCGTCCGCGGCCGGGTCCGGCTGGGCATGATCATGGGCTGCTCGATCCCGCCCTTCCTCGATGTCGTCGCCGACCTCGGCCGCACCCACCCCGGCATCGAACTCAGCCTGCACGAGGGCCACTCCGACCGGCTTCAGGCCCAGGTCCTGTCCGGCGGACTGGACCTGGCCCTGGTCGGCTTCGCGGGCGAGGCCGCCCCCGGCCTGGACGTCGACATCGTCGTGGATGAGCGGATCGTCGCCGTCGTCCCGGTCGGGCACCCGCTCGACCGCGCGGAGCTGTCCCTCGCCGACCTCCGGACCGAGAAGGTCTTGTGCCTCTCCCCGGGCACCGGCCTCCGGGCCGCCTACGAGGACTCCTGCCGCCGGCTCGGCCTCGACCCGCGCGTGGACATCGACGCCAGCTCCCCGCTCGCCGTGCTCCGCCTCGCCGAGCGCGGCGCCGGGGTCGCCGTGCTCAGTGCCTCCTCCGTGGAGGGCGCCGGCCTGCGGGCCGTCCCGATCACCGACGCGGCGACCTACGCCCGGCTCGGCCTGGTCGCCCGGCCGGACCAGCACGCCCCGGCGGTCCGGCTGCTGCGGGACAAGCTCCGCGCCGCGATGAGCGGTCCCCAGGCGCTCCCGGGTTTCCCAGGCGTTCCCGGGCCCGGGCCTCACTAGGCCTTCCTAGGCCTTCCTAGGCCTTCCAGCGCGGGTCGCGCCCGGAGGCGGCCAGCGCGCGGTCCCAGGCGGAGGCGTCCTGCGGCAGGGCGACCGGCTCGGCGAAGCCCGCGAACTGCCGGTACAGCTCGGCGTTCTCCTCGACGATCTCCAGCGCCACCGCCGCGAGTTCACCGTCGACCTCGACCCCGGCGGTCTCCCCACCGACCGCCCGGGCGACGTCCCAGCCGTGCAGCAGCAGCTCCAGCACCAGCATCCGGGCGATCCCGGTCGCCGGTGCCGGCGAGCCGCCGAGGTCGACGTCCCCCTCCCAGACGGCCGGGTCGGCCCAGGCCGCGACCGCCCGCTCCAGCTGTGCCGCGTACGCGGAGCGCCATTCGGTGTCGGCGGTGAAGTCCCGCGCGACCAGTTCTTCGGGCAGTTCGGTGCGCAGCGCCCGGTGCTCCAGGCCGTGCGAGGTGTAGAGCACCCAGTGGTTGATCAGCGTGCGGGTGTCGAACTCCCCGCAGGGCGTCGGCGCGTCCAGCGGGTGGCCGGCCGGGACGGCGGCGGCGATCCCGGCGGCCACGGCGGCGGCGCGGGCGAGAAGGGGGTGCATCGGGTGGACGTTCATGGTCCCGATCCTGCGCCGGGCGGTGCCGCGCGGTCTTGAAGAAACGCGACGCTAGCCTGGCCGCCATGGACTCAGCGGACGCACCGGACTCACCGGGGACAGCGGGTGCAGCGGACACGCCGGGCTCGCCCGATCTCGGGCGCGGCGTGCTGCACCCGGCCCGGGCCGCCGAACTGATCAGCGTGGAGAGGATCGCGCCCGACCCCGCGGTGGCGCGGTTCGTCGAGTACTACTGGCTGGTCCGCTGGGACCTGCACGGCCTGCCCCCGTACGAGCAGAAGGTGCTCGCGCACCCCAACGTCCACCTGGTCTTCGAGGCCCCGCGGGCCCGGGTCTACGGGGTCGACCGCTCGCTCTTCGTCCGCCGCCTGGAGGGCGCCGGGCACGTGCTCGGCGTGCGGTTCCGGCCCGGCGCCTTCCGTCCCTTCGCGGGCCGCCGGGTGAGCGACCTCGCGGACCGGTCCGTCCCCGCCGCCGAGTACTTCGGCCCTGCCGCCGACCGGTTCAACTCGGTGCTGCTGCACGGCGGTCAGGGCGATCCGGGCGCCCTCGCGGACGGCTTCCTGCTGCCCCGGCTGCCCGCCCCGGACCCGGTCGCCGACGAGGTCGCCGCCATGGTGGAACGCGTCACCGGCAGGCCGGACCTGCGCCGGGTGGACGACCTGGCCGGGGAGTTCGGCCTCAGCGTCCGGCGGCTCCAGCGGCTGTTCGCCGAGTACGTCGGCGCCTCCCCGAAGTGGGTGCTGCGCCGCGCCCGGCTGCACGAGGCCGCCGAACGCGCCGTCAGCGGCGGCGAGTCGGACCTGGCCGCGCTCGCCGTCGAGCTGGGGTACTCCGACCAGTCGCACTTCACCAGGGACTTTACCGCCGCCGTCGGCGTCCCCCCGGCCCGCTACGCCGGCGGGCGCTGACCACGCCGGGCCGGGCCAAGCCGATGCGGTGCGGTGCGGTGCGGGCTCACGCCCCCAGGAAGCGCTGCAGTTCGTCCAGCAGGTAGTTGGCCCCGGTGTAGCCGATCCCCTGGAACCAGAGCTGGTCGTCGACCGGGAACGCCCGGTGCGCCTTGACCGCCCCCAGCGCCTGCCACCCGGGGCTCGCCAGTGCCGCGTCGGTGCCCGCCGCCGCCGGGTCGCCGTACGTGGCGTACAGCAGCAGGTCGCCGTCCGCCTTCCCGATCTGGTCCAGCGGGATCTCGAAGTCGGCCTGGTCGACGTTCTGCGCGTCCGGCCGCCCGACCTGGGCGTCGGAGAGCACCGTCCCGGGGAAGCTCTGCCGGCCGGACAGCCGGATCCCGCCGCCCTCGACGAACCGCACCAGGCTCACCTTGCGCCCCGACAGCTTGGCCGACGCCAGCGCCTGGGTCACCTGCCCGACGTGCTTCTGGTACGAGGCGGCGAAGGCCGCCGCAGCCGCCTCCCGGCTCAGCGCCTGGGCGTGCAGTTGGA
Source organism: Kitasatospora sp. NPDC056446 (assembly GCF_042796115.1). Taxonomy (NCBI): domain Bacteria; kingdom Bacillati; phylum Actinomycetota; class Actinomycetes; order Kitasatosporales; family Streptomycetaceae; genus Kitasatospora; species Kitasatospora sp. NPDC056446. The sequence goes on from NZ_JBHTRF010000009.1 coordinate 113,904, forward strand.
CGTTGGCCTTCCAGGGCGCGCCGGTGGTCTGGGTGAGCACGGTCGGGGCGATCTCCCGGAGCTGGTCGTACCGGTCGCCGTCGCGTGCCTGGTTGGAGAGGATCAGGTCGGGCCGCAGCGCCCGGACGGTCGGCAGGTCGGGGGATCCGGCCGGGCCGACCAGGCGGATCCCGGTCGTCCGGGTGGTCGGCCAGTAGTCGGGGTAACCGGTGTCCCGGGCGGGGAGTGCGGCGCCGACCGGGGTGATGCCGAGGGTCAGCGCGGAGTCGAGCACGTCGGTGTCCAGCACGACGACCCGCATCGGCTCGCCCGGCACCAGCACCGGCCCGGTGGCGGCGTTCACGGTCACCGGCGGTACCGGGGTGGGGGACGGCGAGGCGCCGGTGTCGAAGCCCTCCGAGGCGGCCGGTGCCGGCCGCCCGATGCCGCCCGTGCACGCCGCGAGCGCGGCCCCGCCGAGGCCGGCGAGGAGGGTACGGCGGGCGATCCGGGGCATCGGCGGTCCTCGGGAGCTCAGGAGGCGAGGCGGGGGCGGGGCGCCGTCGATTATGTCCGAAATCGCACCTAAAGTTCCGCTAAGCGGGCCGCCCGGCGTCCGCCGCCTGGCTGCCTCCACCGCCTCGGCCGCCCCGCCGCCTGGCTGCCTCCACCGCCTCGGCCGCCCCGCCGCCTGGCCGCCCCGCCGCCTCGGCCGCCTACACGGCTTCGGCTGCCTCCGCCGCCTCGGCCGTCGCCACCCACGGCGCCCCCGGCACGACCAGCGGCGTGCCCGTCACCGGATCCGGCACCACCACCGAGTCCAGCCCGAACACGTCCCGCACCAGCTCCGCCGTCACCACCTCGCCGGGCGCGCCCTGCGCCACCACCCGGCCGTCGCGCATCGCCACCAGGTGGTCCGCGTACCGGGCCGCCTGGTTGAGGTCGTGCAGGACGGCGACGACCGTCCGGCCGCGCTCGACGTTCAGCCGGCGCACCAGGTCCAGCACCTCCACCTGGTGCGCGATGTCCAGGTAGGTGGTCGGCTCGTCCAGCAGCAGGATGTCGGTGCCCTGGGCGAGGGCCATCGCGATCCAGGCGCGCTGGCGCTGGCCGCCCGACAGTTCGTCCATGCTGCGCTCGGCCAGGTCCGCGGTGGAGGTGCGCTCCAGGGCCTCCGAGACCGCCGCCTCGTCCTCCGGGGACCACTGCTGCCACCAGCTCTGGTGCGGCTGACGGCCGCGCGAGACCAGGTCCGCCACCGAGATGCCCTCCGGCGCGGTCGGCGACTGCGGCAGCAGGCCGAGCCGCTGGGCGATCCGCTTGGTCGGGATCCGCGCCAGCTCCTCGCCGTCCAGCAGCACCGCGCCCCTGGCCGGCTTCAGCAGCCGGCCGAGGGCCCGCAGCAGGGTCGACTTGCCGCAGGCGTTCGGGCCGACGATCACCGTCACCCGCCCGTCCGGGATGCGGACGTCCAGGTCCTCGACGACCGTGCGCGCCTCGTAGGCCAGGGTGAGGCCCCTGGCCTCCAGACGGTGAGCGGACATCAGGAACCTCCACGGTGGGATCGGATCAGCAGCCACATCAGGTACGGCGCGCCGACCATGCCGGTCACCACGCCCACCGGCAGCTCGGTCGGCGCCAGCAGCCGCCGGGCGATCAGGTCGGCCAGGACCACCACCAGCGCGCCGGTCAGCGCCGAGCAGAACAGCGGGACCTGCGCCGAGCGGGCCAGCCGCAGCGCGATCTGCGGGGCCATCAGCGCGACGAAGTCCACCGGCCCGGCGGCCCCTGCCGCGCAGGAGGCCAGCACGATGCCCAGCAGCGCCATGCCCAGCCGGATCCGGTCCAGCCGCAGGCCGAGGCCGACGGCCGTCGCGTCGTCGAAGGAGATCGACCGCTGGGCGCGGGCCGCCCACAGCGCGACCGGCAGGGCGGCGAGCAGCACCCAGGCGAGCCAGTCGGCCTGGTCGTAGCCGGAGCCGTTCAGGCTGCCCGTCATCCAGACCTTGGCGGCCTGCGCCTGGAAGCCGTCGCCCTTGGTGAGGAACACGGACGTGAGCGAGGACAGGGCGACGCTGATCCCGATGCCGATCAGCACGAAGCGCTGCGCGTGCAGCCCGCGCCGCCACGCCAGCGCGTACACCAGTAGCCCGGCCGTCAGGCCGCCGGCCACCGCCGCGTACGGCGCCTGGCCGGTCGAGCCGACCACGCCGTACGCCATCAGGCCGACCACGGTCGCGGTCGCGCCCCAGGTCACGCCGACCACGTCGGGGCTGGCCAGCGGGTTGCGGGCGACGGTCTGGATCAGCGCGCCGGCCAGCCCCAGCGCGGTGCCGACCAGCAGCCCGACCACCACCCGGGGCAGCCGGAACTCGCCGACCACCAGCTGGTCCGGGCTCGGCTGCCCGAGGACGACCTTCACCACCTCGGCCGGCGACACGGTGGACTCGCCCAGGCACAGCGAGGCCACCACCGTCCCGGCGAGCGCCACCAGCAGGCCGACGGCGACGGCCACCGACCGCCGGTGCAGCAGGAAGGAGGCCCGCCCGGCCCGCACCACCGAGTAGCCGCGCAGCGGAACGGCGCTCATGCGGCGACCACCTTCCGACGGCGGACCAGGGCCACCAGCACCGGGACGCCCACCAGCGCGGTCATCACGCCCGCCGGGACCTCGGACGGTGGGAACAGCACCCGGCCGAGGGTGTCGGCGAGCAGCAGCAGAGCCGGGCCGAGGACGGCGGAGAAGGCGAGGACCCAGCGGTGGTCCGCCCCGGCGACCGCGCGGGCCGCGTGCGGGACGGCGAGGCCGACGAAGGCGATCGGACCGGCCGCCGCGACCGCCGAGCCGGTGAGGACGGTCGCGCCGAGCGCGCCGACCGCCCGGACCAGGCCGGTCTTCGCGCCCAGCCCCTTCGCGGTGTCCTCGCCCAGCGCCAGCGCGTCCAGCCCGCGCGCCACCGCGACGACCAGCACGGTGCCGACCGCCAGGAACGGCAGCAGCTGCCAGGCCACGTCCGAGGACCGCCCGGAGAGCGAGCCGACGTGCCAGAAGCGGAACTGGTCCATGGTGGCCGCGTCGGTGGTCAGCACCAGGGTGTTGAGCGAGGCGATGAAGGCGGACGTCGCCGAGCCGGCCAGCGCCAGCTTGATCGGTGTCGCCCCGCCCCGGCCGCGCCCGGCGAGGCCGTAGACCACCACGGTGGCGACCACCGCGCCCGCGAAGCCGAACCAGACGTACCCGGTGAGGGTGGAGACGCCGAAGCCGGAGATGGCGACGACCACGCCGGCCGCCGCGCCCTGGGAGACGCCGAGGATGCCGGGGTCGGCGATCGGGTTCCGGGTCAGGCCCTGCATGACGGCCCCGGCCAGGCCGAGCGCCGCGCCGACGGCCACTCCGACGACCGTGCGCGGCACCCGCAGCTCGCGGACCACCACCGCGTCGGCGGTGCCCCCGCCGTGCAGCAGGGCGTCGACGGTCGCGCCGAACGGGATGGTCCGGCTGCCGACCGCCAGGCTCAGCAGCACCGCGCCGGCCAGTACGGCCAGCGCGGCGGCGAGCCACAGTATTCGGCGCCGGGGCGCGCGCTGCGGCGCGCCGGGTGGTGCGGTGGTGTCGTCGGTCATGGGCCCTCTCCGCGAACAACTCAGGCAAACCTAAGTTCCGCCGCGAAGCCGGGGCAAATCGCCTCGTGGCCCGAGCAGACCGTTGGATAACCTGACGGTATGCCCGAGACCTCACAGCCCCCGCTCACCGTCGGCTTCGACCTCGACATGACGCTGCTGGACACCCGGCCGGGTATCCACGCCACCTACCTGGCGCTCTCCGCCGAGACGGGCACCCCCATCGACGCCGACCTGGTGGTCACCCGGCTCGGCCCGCCGCTGCTGGACGAGATCCGCAACTGGTTCCCCGAGGAGGAGGTCGAGCGGGTCGCGACCCGCTACCGCGAGCTCTACCGCGACCACGCCTTCGCCCCGACCGTGGCCCTCCCGGGCGCCTACGCGGCCGTCGAGGCGGTCCGCGAGCACGGCGGCCGGGTCGCCGTGATCACCGGCAAGTACGAGCCCAACGCCCGACTCCACCTGGAGCACGCCGGGATGGTCGCGGACACCGTGATCGGCGACCTGTGGGCGGAGACCAAGGGCGTGGCGCTGCGCGAGCACGGCGCGAGCATCTACGTCGGCGACCACCTCGGCGACATCCGGGGCGCCCGGCACGCGGACGCGGTCGCGGTCGCCGTGGCCACCGGGCCGTACGGCGAGGACGAGCTGCGCGAGGCCGGCGCGGACGTGGTGCTGGCGGACCTCACCGGCTTCCCGGACTGGCTCGCCCGCCACCTGGCCGGCTAGCGGCCGCCGTCGGCGGTCAGCGACCCAGGGCCTTCGGAAGCCCCGGACCGGGTGGGCTACGCCCCGACCCGGCCGCGCTGGGCGCGCGCGTTCAGGAACAGCCCGGTCAGCGCCGCCAGGAAACCGGCCGGCATCAGCATGCTCAGCCAGTACGCGGCCGTCGGCAGCGGCGTCAGGTGCAGGAACAGCGGGACGAAGGTGGCCAGGGTGGCGAGTGCCCCGAGACCGAAGACGATCGCCCCGGCCTTGACGTACACGTCGCCGGGTTCGGCGCTCTGGCTGCTCACGTCTGCTCACTCCTCGGGGCGGGGCCGGACCGACCCCAGTCTTGCAGAGTGGCGCAGCGACCCGCGGGGCCGTCCACCGGAGCGGCCCGGTCACGTTGCGCAGTTTCCCGGCAGCTCAACGTTTTGATCCCTGCTGGGCGGGGGTATGCAGGGGTTGCCGAGGGGCGCCGCAGGTGCGTCCCGTGTCCTCAGACCCGGGGGTGTGAGCCGATGGACCGCGACGAGCCGCGCCCCGGCCGTGCCAGTACCGGGGCGCCCGTGATCGCGAGATCCCCGTACCCCCACCGCCCCGCGCGGGCCTTGGAACGCGGATCCCTCGCGGAACGCGGATGAGGCAGTGACGGACCGTTAGTCTGCTCCTGCACAACGTGCTGACCGTGAGCGCCCGCGGGCGCGGAGCCGAGGTCGGCCGTCCGTTCCACCACCACCCACTGATTCCCGGCCAGGGCCGGGATCCCTCACACCCATTCGAGGACTGTTCGAGATGCCCACCGGCCAGGTCAAGTGGTTCAACGAGACGAAGGGCTTCGGCTTCCTGTCGCGCGACGACGGCGGCGACGTCTTCGTCCACACCAAGGCGCTGCCCGCCGGTGTCACCGTGCTCAAGCCGGGCCAGCGGGTCGAGTTCGGCGTGGTCGCCGGCCACCGCGGGGACCAGGCGATGGCCGTGCAGCTGCTGGAGGCACTGCCCTCGGTGGCCGCCGCCCAGCGCAAGAGCGCCGACGACATGGCGCCGATCGTCCAGGACCTGATCACCACCCTGGACGCGGTGCTGCCCGGTCTCCAGCGCGGGCGCTACCCGGCCAAGCCGACCGGCCAGAAGCTGGCCGGCCTGCTGCGGGCGGTGGCCGACCAGTTCGACGTCTGAGGCGACCGGGGCGTCCGGGGGCGACCGGGGCCTCGGGGCCGCCCGGTCACCCGGGCCTCAGTGCCCTAACCGAACGCGAGCGCACCCGGGTCGAGCGGGGGCACCAGTCCCTCCGCGGCGGCCCGGGTGAGCAGTGCGCGGACGGCCGCGTAGCCCTCCTCGCCGAGTTCCTCGGTGAAGTCGTTGACGTACAGCCCGATGTGCTGCTCGGCGACGTCCGGGTCCATCTCCTGGGCGTGCGCCAGCACGTACCCGCGGCTCTGCTCCGGGTCGGCCCAGGCCTGCCGGACGGAGTCGCGGATCGCGTCGCCGATCTCCCGCAGCCGCTCGGCGCCGAGCGAGCGCCTGGCGACGATCGCGCCGAGCGGGATCGGCAGGCCGGTCTCCCGCTCCCAGGCCTCGCCCATGTCGGCCAGGCTGTGCAGGCCGTACTGCCGGTACGTGAAGCGGGCCTCGTGGATCACCAGGCCGGCGTCCACCCGGCCGTCCCGGACCGCGGGCATGATCTCGTGGAACGGCAGGACCACGATCTCGCCGAAGCCGCCCGGCACCGCCGTCGCCGCCCAGAGCCGGAACAGCAGGTAGGCGGTGGAGCGCTCCGAGGGCACCGCGACGGTCTTCCCGGCGAGGTCGGCGGCGGAGTCCACGCCCGGCAGGGTGAGCACCAGCGGGCCGCAGCCGCGCCCGAGCGCGCCGCCGCAGGGCAGCAGGGTGTACTCGTCCAGGACCCACGGCAGCGCGCCGTAGCTGATCTTCAGGACGTCCAGCTCGCCGCGTTCGGCCAGGCCGTTGGTGATGTCGATGTCGGCGAAGGTCACCTCGGGGGCGTCCGCCCCGGGCACCAGGCCGTGCGCCCAGGCGTGGAACACGAAGGTGTCGTTCGGGCAGGGCGAGTACGCGATGCTCAGCCGTTCAGCCACGGCCGGCCTCCTCAAGCAGTTCGTGGATCGGCAGCCAGTTCGTGGACGGGCAGCGCGGCGAAGGCCCGCTCCAGGGCGGCCAGTGCCTCGCCGATCCGCCAGGCGGCCCGGTCGCGCGGGCCCACCGGGTTGGACACGGTGCGCAGTTCCAGGGCCGGTACGCCGTACCGGGCGGCGGCCTCGGCCACGCCGAAGCCCTCCATCGCCTCGGCGGCGGCGCCCGGGTGGCGGGCGGCCAGCAGGGCGGCCCGCTCGGCGCTGCCGGTGACGGTGGAGACGGTCAGCACCGGGCCGGTGACGGCACCCGGGCCGTCCGGGCCCGCCAGGGCCCCGACGACGAGCGCGACGGCGGCCGGGGGAGGCGTGTGCCGGACGGTGCCGAAGCCCAGCTCGGTGACGTCGGCGAAGCCCTCGGGGGTCTCGGCGCCCAGGTCCGCGGCCACGATCGCGTCGGCCACCACCGTGGCGCCCACCGGGGCGTGCGGGGCGAAGCCGCCGGCGATCCCGGCCGAGACGGCCAGCGCGTACGGGTGCGCGGCCAGCGCGGCCGAGGCGGCGGCGGCGGAGGCGGCCGGGCCGACCCCGGCGGCCAGCACGTCCACCGGGACGCCCTGGGCCCGGTACAGCGTCCCGCCGGGCATCGGCAGGGCATCGGCCCCGCCGGGCAGGCCGCGCAGGACGGCCTCGGCCTCGGCGGCCACCGCGACGACGACGAGCAGCCGGGCCCGCCCGGGGCCCGACTGCCGGTGGTCGCCGTCGCCGGCGTGCTGCGCGGTCACCGCGGGACCGTCAGTTGTCCTGGGTGTTCAGCTGGAAGTACCAGACGGCGATCGGGTTGTCCGAGTTCTTGTCGCCCTCGACCACGGTGACCAGGGTCTTGCCGCTGGCGTTGAGCACCTTGTTCGCCTGCTGGGCACCCGACCAGGTCTGGCCCTTGGCGTACGAGGCCAGGCTGGTGCGCCCGCCCTGGCTGGAGGAGCCGCCGTTGGTGAACGCCCACCAGCCCGAGTCGGCCACGTTCGGGGAGACCCCGATGCCGACCCGGTCACTGGCCACCACGTCCGAGGTGGGGAGGGTGCCGTTCTTCAGGGCCTCGGTGGCGTCGTCCTGGCACTTCTGCTGCAGGTCCTCGGTGATCGGGCTGCCGTTGTTCCAGCACAGCGGGTCGGCGACGATCGAGGAGTTGCCGACCGTGATGGTGGCACGGTGGGAGATGTGCTCGGTCTGGCCGGCGGCGATGGCGACGGAGGTGCCCACCGTGGCCGCGCCGACCACGACGACGGCGCCGATGGCGGCGATGGCACGGGTATTGAGGCTCATGGGATCAGAATCTACCGGGCCGGGCCGATCACGCTACGCGGGGGTCGGCCGCCGCGTGTTGCCGTGCCGCCCCCGTGCCGCCCCGGCAGCGCGGCCGCACCGCCCCGGCAGCGCCCCGGCAGTGCCCCGGTCAGGCCACCCGGGGCGTCGCCGGGTGCCGCCGCAGCCCCACCCGGAAGAGCGAGCGGAGCGTCCACAGCAGCACCAGGCCGACCACCGCGGCGGCGACCGACAGGCCCAGCTCCCCGTTCAGCGGCAGCAGGATCCCCACCGCGCCGCCCGCCACCCAGGACACCTGCATCAGCGTCTCCGACCGGGCGAACGCCGAGGTCCGGACCGCCTCCGGGACGTCCCGCTGGATCAGCGCGTCCAGCGCCAGCTTGCCCAGCGAGGCCGCCATCCCGGCGACGCCCGCGACCAGAACCACCGTCACCACGCCGTACCAGAGCGCCGCCGCCGCCGTCACACAGGTCGCCAGCAGCAGCATCGTGGTGACCGTCGCCTCCGGGCCCCGGGTGCGCAGCCAGGAGCCGAACACCGAGCCCAGCGCGTTGCCCGTCCCGGCCGCCAGCGCCACCAGGCCCAGCGCCAGGGTCGGCCGCAGACCGCCGATCGGCTCCTCCCGCAGCAGGAACGCCAGGAACATCACCAGGAAGCCGACCAGCCACTTCATCGCCGACATCGCCCGCAGCGCCAGGATCACCGACGGGCCGACGGCCCGCAGCGAGGCCTTCACCGGCGGCGGCCTGTGGTGGATCAGGTGCGAGCCCCCGCCGTCCGCCTCCGCGTGCACCTCGGCGTGCAGGACGGCGCGCTGCTCGCCCTTGGCCGAGTCCACGGCGTGCGGCAGGTGGAAGGCCATCAGGGTGCCGATCACGAACACCAGGAAGGCGCCGCGCAGCGGCCAGCCCGGGCCGATCAGGTGCAGCAGCCCGCCCACCCCGGCCGCCACGCCGGTGGCCAGCAGCCCGGCCAGGGTGACCCGGGAGTTCGCCTTCACCAGGGACAGCCGGCTCGGCAGCAGCCGGGGCACCACGACGCTGCGCACCACCCCGTACGCCTTGGACGCGACCAGGACGCCGAGCGCCTCCGGGTAGAGCGCGAGGCCGCCGCCGGAGATCACCCCGGCCATCGTCCAGGCCAGCACCGCCCGGGCCAGCATCGCCATCGCCATGGCCGCCCGGCGGCCGTGCGGCAGGCGGTCCAGCAGCGGGCCGATCACCGGGGCCAGCAGGGCGAACGGGGCCATCGTGATCAGCAGGTAGAGCGCCACCCGGCCGCGGGCCTCGCCGGTGGGGACCGAGAAGAAGATGGTGGAGGCCAGCGCGATGGTGATCAGCATGTCGCCGAAGGAGTTGATCGCGTGCAACTCGATCAGCTTGGCGAGGCCGGACTCGCCCGCGCCCTCGGCGGAGGTGGCCCGGCGGATCCGGCGGCCGGTGCCGTGCACCACCTTGCCGGTGCCGGCGCCGGCGGCGGAGGCGGTGCGGATCAGGAAGTGGCGGCGGGGCTCGGGGACCTCCTCCGGGGCCTCGGCCAGGTCCTCGTCGAGGGCGGCGAGGTGGCGGGCGTGGGCGTCGCCGGCCTCGGCGGCACGGTCGGCGACCGGGTCGGTGTCGGTCGCGGTGGAGGCGGCGGTGCCGGTGGCGCTGTCGGTGACGGCCTTGGTGCCGGTGCCGATCTTGGCCAGGTCCACGGGGGAGGCGGGCGCCCCGGGACGGTCCGCCGGCCGCGGTTCGCCCGCGCCGGGGACCGGCTGCTGTCGCGGCACGGCGTCCGCCTCGTCGGGGCCGCCGGCCTGCGAGGGGCGCAGTGCGTGCTGCGACGGGTTGTCGTCCGCCACAAGCCCATCCTGCCCCAGATTCGCCGCGACGACGCGGGATTGCGCTCCTCTCGGCGCGGTCGCGGAACGGTCGCGTCCGCCCCGGACTGTGCCGGGGGACCGACCGCCGGGTAGCCTGCCCCAAGGTCCGCCCGCCGGGGCGCCGGGGCGACGGCAGGCCGGCGGGCCGGTCGAGCGGCGCGGCCGGTACCCGAGGGGGCCTCCGGTCGCGCAGAATGGACGAGGGACTACCAAGCCGCGACGGAACAGGCAACACGCCGTGGGCGACAGAAGAACTGGGAGAGAATCGACGCCGTGAGTGCTGCGATGCGAAGCCGTACCCCCGACCGGCTCTGTGCCGAGGCCGTCGAACTCGCCCGCCAGGCGGCCGAGGAGGCTGTCGGAGCGGAGGCCGTCGGCGCGCACCTCGGTGTCCAGGCGGACGCCGACCGCGTCGTCACCCACACCTTCGAGTGCCTGGACGCGGCCTACCGGGGCTGGCACTGGGCGGTCACCGTCGCCCGTGCCCCGCGGGCGAAGAACGTCACCCTGGACGAGGTCGTCCTGCTGCCCGGCTCCGACGCCGTCCTCGCCCCCGAGTGGGTGCCGTGGAGCGAGCGGCTGCGGCCCGGCGACATGGGCCCGGGCGACCTCCTGCCCACCGACGCCGACGACCTGCGGCTGGAGCCCGGCTGGAGCGGCGAGGACGAGCCCGCGCCGAACTCCGTGATCGCGCTGGCCGAGGACGAGGACCTGGTCCTCACCGACCCGCACGTCCAGCCCGCCCCGGCCCGCGCCCGGATCAACGCCGTCGCCGAGGAGCTCGGCCTGGGCCGCAGCCGGGTGCTCTCCCGGCTCGGCATGCACCTGGCCGCCGAGCGCTGGGAGAAGGCCCACGGCCCGCAGTCCCCGATGGCGCAGGCCGCCCCGGCCTCGTGCGGGAGCTGCGGCTTCCTGGTCCCGATCGGCGGCTCGCTCGGGCAGGCCTTCGGCGTGTGCGGCAACGAGTTCGGTCCGGCCGACGGCCAGATCGTCTCCTTCGAGTACGGCTGCGGCGGGCACTCCGAGGCCGCCGTCATCCCGGCCCCGCCGGCGCCGTCCGAGCTGATCCTCGACGAGCTGGTGGTCGAGCCGCTGCAGCTCCACCCGGACCGCGCCTCCGGCTCCGTCGAGCCCGACGGCCCGGCCGAGGAGCTCGGCCACTCCTGAGGTCTGCGTCCCACGGCCCGCCCCGGTGACGAACCGGGGCGGGCCGTGGGCGTTCCGGGCGGTGCTGTCCGCGGGCCGGCGGTGCGCCCGGGCGGTCGGCGCCGCCGGGAACCGGGCGTTCGCACGGCCCCGGCGGGGCCGTGGTCGGGAGCAGTCAGTGGGGCAGGGAAGAATGCCCTACGACGTACAGGGCGGCGGAAGGCGGCAGGTCCAGTGGAACCTCGGATCATCGGCAGCAGCACGGACGAACACCTCGCCGACCCCTTCGGGAGCGCCGCGCTGCGGCGGCGGGTGCTGGACGCCTGGGTCGCCTCGCCGGCCCGGTTCCGGGAGGACGCCAACGCCGAGGAGGAGCTCGCGCTCGGCGGCTACCGCGACCGCCTGGTGGTCGAGTTGGCGCAGAACGCGGCCGACGCGGCGGTCCGCGCCGGACGCGGACCCGGCCGGCTGCGGCTGACCCTCGCCGACGGCGTGCTCGCCGCCGCCAACACCGGCGCCGCGCTGGACGAGGCCGCCGTCGAGTCGCTGTCCACCCTGCGCGCCTCCTCCAAGCGCGGCGAGGAGCCCGCCGTCGGCCGGTTCGGGGTCGGCTTCGCCGCCGTCCTCGCGGTCACCGACGAGCCCGCCGTGCTGAGCGCCACCGGCGGGGTCCGCTGGTCGCTCGGCGAGGCCCGCTCGCTCGCCGAGGCGCAGCCCGCGCTGACCGACGAACTGCGCCGCCGGGACGGCCACGTGCCGCTGCTGCGCCTGCCGTTCGCGGCCGAGGGCCCGGCCCCCGAGGGCTACGACACGGTGGTCGTGCTGCCGCTGCGGGACGCCGCCGCCGAGGACCTGACCCGGCGGCTGCTGGCCGGGATCGACGACGCGCTGCTGCTCACCCTGCCCGGCCTCGCCGAGGTCGTGGTGGAGACCGAGGAGGGCACCCGGACGCTCACCCGGGCCGCCGCCGAGGCCCGCCCCGACGGGGTCACCGAGGTCACCGTCACCGATGACGCGGGCGGCCGGCTGCGGCAGACGGTCTGGCAGACCGCCGGTGCCTCCGGGCGGCTGGCCGGCGAGCTGCTCGTCGACCGGCCCACCGAGGAGCGCGCCCGCCCGTACTGGACGGTGACCTGGGCCGTCCCGGTCGGCGCGGACGGCGCCCCGGAGCGGCCCGCCACCGCCTCGGTGCTGCACGCCCCCACCCCCAGCGACGAGCCGGTCGGCCTGGCCGCGCTGCTGATCGCCTCCTACCCGCTGGACTCCACCCGCCGGCACGTCGCGCCCGGCCCGCTGACCGACTTCCTCACCGAGCGCGCCGCCGACAGCTACGCCGAACTGCTGCGCGCCCGCGGCGCCGACCTCGGCTCGCTGGGCCTCGTCCCCGGGCCGCTCGGCCAGGGCGCGCTGGACAACGCGCTGCGTGCGGCGGTGCTGTCCCGGCTGCCCGACACGCCGTTCCTGCCGCACCCGGCGCCGGTCGAGGAGGGCACGCCCGCGCTGCGGCCCCGGGACGCGACGCTGCTGGAGGGCGCCGACGGCTCGGTGGTCGAGGCGCTCGCGCCGGTCTTCCCCGGGCTGCTGCCGGCCGGGCTGGAGCGCCGCCCCGAGCTGCGGGTGCTGGACGTGCGCCGGGTGCCGCTCGCCGAGGTGGTCGACCAGCTCGGCGGCCTGGACCGTGAGCCCGCCTGGTGGCGCAACCTGTACGCGGCGCTCGGCGGAGCCGACCCGGAGGCGCTCGGCGCGCTGCCCGTACCGCTCGCCGACGGCCGGACGGTGACCGGCCCGCGGCGGGTCCTGCTGCCCTCCGGGGACGCCGACTGGGAGGCCTTCCCGGGCTACCCCGAATCGCTGGCCGGCGCGCTCGCCGCGCTCGACCTGCGCCTCGCCCACCCCGAGGCCTCCCACCCGCTGCTCGCCAAGCTCGGCGCTGGCACCGCCACCCCGGCCGGGGTGCTGGACACCCCCGAGGTGCGGGCCGCCGTCGCCCGCTCCTACGAGGTGGCCGAGGACGACCTGGACACCGCGCTCGAACTCGCCGACGCCGTCCTGGCGCTGGTGAAGGTCGCCGCCCCGGCGCCGGGCGGGCACCCCTGGCTGGCCCGGCTGGCGCTGCTCGACGACGAGGGCGAGCCCGCCCGGGCCGGCGAACTCGTGCTGCCCGGCAGCCCGTTCGCGGCGCTCGCCCGCGAGGAGGACGCCGGCTGGGTGGACGACGAGCTGCTGGAGCGCTGGGGCCCCGAGGTGCTCGCGGCCGTCGGCGTCCTGGCCGACTTCGTGCTGGTACGGGCCGAGGACGTGGTGCTCGACCCGGACGACCTGGAGCGGCTCGACCCCACCGTCCCCGCCGACCGGGCGGCCGGCGGCCACCCCACCGGCCTGCTGGACGAGGCACCGGACGGGCTCGCCGACTGGGCCGAGGACGCGCTGGAGGCGCTGCAGGCCGACGAGGCGGTCGGCGTCCCGCCGGTGGCCGCCGAACTGCTGGCCGTGCGCGACCTCGACCTGGTGGACGACGACGCCTGGCCCGAGGCGCTGGCCGCGCTGGCCCGCCCGCCCTACCGGGACGCCGTGGTCAACCCGGTGCGCACCCTGCTGCCGGACGGCTCGTACGCCGACCTGCCGCCGTACACCGCGTGGTGGCTGCGCGACCACCCGGTGCTGGGCGGCCGCGAGCCCGCCGGGCTGCGCGCCGCCGGGGCCGACCCGCTGCTGCGCGGCCTCTACGACGAGGCCCGCACCACCCTGGACGAGCAGTTCCTGCACGCGCTCGGGGTGCGTACCACGCTGGCCGCGCTGCTCGCCGAGCCGCACGGGCCGGACGAGGTGCTGGACCGGCTGACCGACCCGGCCGCGGCCGTCGGGCACCGCCAACTGCACGGCATCCACAGCGCGCTGGCCCGGGTGGACGTCGAGCGGATCGAGCCGCTCGACGTGGTCCGGGCGCTGCCGCCGCTGGATCCGGCCACCGGGCGCCGGCCCGCCCACACCGTGCTGGTGGACGCCACCGAGGCGGTCGTCGCGGACGCCCCCGACCTGGTCCAGCTGCTGCACCCGTACCCGCTGCTGCCGGTCGCCCCGGCGCTCGCGGCCGACCTCGCCGAGCGGCTGCACGTGTCGCTGGCCAGTGAGGTGGCGGGCGGCCGGGTGCTCTCCGAGGGCGTGCTGCACCGGGTCCCGGCCGTGGTGCGGGAGCTGCTGCCCGGCTGCCCGGTCGCGTACGAGGAGCACGAGGACCTGCTGGTCGTCGGGCCGGACGGCGGCGAGGCCGCGGTGGACTGGCGCTGGGACACCGGGGCGGACGCCCCGGAGCCGCCGTACGACCCGGAGCTGGCCGAGGCCGGCGACGAGGACGACGAGTTCGACGTCCCGCCGGTGCCCGGGCTGCTGCACGCGGCCACCCCGGAGGGCCTCGCGGCCGGGCTCGCCTGGTCGGTCGGCCAGTGGCACCGGCGGTTCGAGGTGCTGGCCGCGCTCAGCGAGCCGGACCGGGCGTACGAGCTGTCGGCGGCGCGGGACTTCGAGGGCTGAGCACCGGGCGTCCAGGGTCGGGCGCGGGGACGTCGAGGGCCGGGCGCGTCGGCCGGGGTCAGCGGAGGCGTGCCCGGAGGCGGCCGTAGACGGTCACGGTGACGGTCAGCCAGACCGCGCCCAGGGTCACCAGGGCCGCCGTCCGCAGCGCGGGCGTCGGCCTGACCGACAGGCCGACGCCCGCCATGGCCAGTGCGGTCAGCCCGACCGCCAGCAGTCCGCCCAGGAAGGCGATGAACGCCTCCAGATCCCCACCCCTGCGCGCCATTCGGCACCCCCTCCCGGGGCCATCATCGGGCCCCGGGGCGGGGGTTGTCACTCATCCGGCGGTACGTGTCCGGCGGTGCGTGCCGGGTGGTGTGCGCCGGGTGGTGCGTGCGCTGCTGTCCCGGCCGGTGGGGGCGGTACCGGCGGGTGCGGCGCGTGTCACTCCATGCCGCGGCGCTTCATGTAGCGCCAGGCGATCTCCAGGGCGATGCCGCAGACCACGGCGACACCGACGCCGATCAGCGGGTCGCGGGTGCCGACCAGCGAGAGCTGGAAGAACTCCTTCAGCGGCGGGACCAGCAGGACCAGCGCGAAAGCGCCGCCCATGGCGCCGATCAGCAGCAGCCGCCACCAGCTGTACGGGCGGGCGACGATGGCGAGCACCCAGATGGCGATCAGGAAGAGCGTCAGGGTGGCCACGCTGGTGTCGGCCTTGAGGTCGGTCGCGTGGTCGGCGCGGGCGAGCGCGTAGGCGACGAAGGTGCCCGTCCCGGCGATGGCCCCGCCGGGGATCGCCAGCCGCAGCACGCGCTTCACGAAGCCGGTGCGGGCCCGCTCGTTGTTGGGGGCGAGGGCCAGGAAGAAGGCCGGCACGCCGATGGTCAGCGTGGACAGCACGGTGGAGTGCCGGGGCAGGAACGGGTACGGCGAGTGGGTGAAGATCACCAGCAGCGCCAGGAGCACCGAGTAGACCGTCTTCACCAGGAACAGCGAGGCGACCCGCTCGATGTTGCCGATCACCCGGCGGCCCTCGGCGACCACCGAGGGCAGCGACGCGAAGGAGTCGTTGAGCAGCACGATCTGGGCGACCGCCTTGGTGGCGTCGGAGCCGGTGCCCATCGCCACGCCGATGTCGGCGTCCTTGAGCGCGAGCACGTCGTTGACGCCGTCGCCGGTCATCGCCACGGTGTGGCCGCGGGACTGGAGCGCCCCGACCAGCTGGCGCTTCTGCTGCGGGGTGACCCGGCCGAAGACGCTGGTCCGGTCGGCGGTGTCGGCGAGCTCCTCGGGGTCGGTGGGCAGCGAGCGGGCGTCCACCGGGTGGTCGGCGCCGGGCAGGCCCAGGTGCGCGGCCACCGCGCCGACCGAGACCGCCGCGTCGCCGGAGATGACCTTGGCCCGGACCCGCTGCCCCTCGAAGTAGCGCAGGGTCTCGGCGGCGTCGCCGCGCAGCCGCTGCTGGAGCACCACCAGCGCGAGCGGGGTGAGGCCGGCCGCCGGGTCGGGGGAGTCCAGCGGGACCGGGGTCCGGCCCAGCAGCAGCACCCGCAGGCCGCGGGCGCCCAGTTCGTCCACCTCGGCCAGGGCCGGGTGCCCGGCGGGCAGCAGCACGTCGGGGGCGCCGAGCAGCCAGCTGGCCTCGACGCCCTGCGGCTCCAGCAGCTGCACGCCGCTCCACTTGCGGGCGGAGGAGAAGGGCATCGCCTCGATCACCCGCCAGCCGTCGTGGCCCGCGGAGGCACCGTCGTCGCCGCGCCCGTACGCGTCGATGACGGCCTGCATGGACGGGTTGGGGCGGGCGTCGGCGCCGGCCATCACGGCGAGCGCGTGCTTGACGGTGTCCGGGTCGACGGCGGCGGGCTCCCCGTTGGAGAGCACCCGCAGGTCGATCACGTCCATGCCGCCCTCGGTGAGGGTGCCGGTCTTGTCGAGGCAGACGGTGTCCACCCGGGCCAGGCCCTCGATCGCCGGGAGCTCCTGGACGAGGCACTGCTTGCGGCCGAGCCGGACCACGCCGATCGCGAAGGCGACGGAGGTCAGCAGCACCAGGCCCTCGGGGACCATCGGGACGATCCCGGCCACCATGCGCCGCACGGCCTCGCGCCAGTCCCGGCCCTCGACGGCCAGCTGGCTGATGATCAGGCCGAGCGCGGTGGGGACCAGCAGGTAGGTGATGAACCGCAGGATGCTGTCGATGCCGCTGCGCAGCTCCGACTTCACCAGGGTGAACTTGCTGGCCTCCTCGGCGAGCTGCGCGGCGTAGGCCTCGCGGCCGACCCTGGTGGCGGTGAACGCGCCCGCGCCGGCCACCACGAAGCTGCCGGACATCACCGGGTCGCCGGGCTGCTTGAGGACGGGGTCGGGCTCGCCGGTGAGCAGCGACTCGTCGATCTCCAGGCCGTCCGCCTCGGTGACCTCGCCGTCCACGATCACCTTGTCGCCGATGCCCAGCAGCACGGTGTCGTCGAGGACGATCTCGGAGACGCCGATCTGCCGGACGGCGCCGTCCCGGCGGACCTGCGGGCGGACCTCGCCGATCAGGGCCAGGCTGTCCAGGGTCTTCTTGGCGCGCAGCTCCTGGATGATGCCGATCGCCGTGTTGGCGACGATGACCAGGCCGAACAGGCCGTCCTGGATCGGGCCGACGACCAGGATGATCCCGAACATCACGCCGATGATCGCGTTGAAGCGGGTGAAGACGTTGGCCCGGACGATCTCCCTGGTGGAGCGGCTGGACCGCACCGGGACGTCGTTGACCTGACCCTTCGTGACCCGTTCGGCCACCTCGGCGGTGGTCAGGCCGCCGCGCCGCCCGGGCAGCAGCCCGAGCGGGTGGGCCCCGTCCGGTCGGTCCCCGTCGGTCGGCTGCTCTTCCGCTGGCTGGGCAGGCTGCGTCATGGCACCGACTCTACGGGCGCCTTATGTCCGATGCGTGCTACTAAAGGACTATTCAGTCCGACCGGGTGGCCGGGTCCTGGCCGCCCTCGTCCGCCGGGCGTGCGGCCGCCTCGGCGGCGCGGCTGCGGGCGATCGCGTCCCGCCGGGAGCGGCAGTACCAGAGGCCGATCAGGCCGAGCAGGCCGCCGGAGAGGCAGATCCACGGCCAGGTGCCGTGGTCGTGCTCGGAGAGGGTGCCCTGGAAGGGGAGCAGGGCGAGGAAGGCGACGAACCAAAGCACCGTGCCACCGCCGACGATGGCGACGTCGTTGGCCTCCAGCGGAGGGGGCGAGGGGTGCAGCGGCATCTTCGGCATGGGCACCAGCGTACGGTGCGGCGGGGTCCGGCCGTCGTCGCGCGGGCCCCGCGCGGGCCGGTCCGGCTCCGGAGCGGCCGCCGGGGGGTGCCCGGGCGTGGCACCGGGTGGCGTCCCGCCGCTGCTCGGGTGGGCTCTACGCGCGAAGATAGCGCGTGTGCGACCGGGAAACCATACTTGAAGGTCTACGCCCGGCCACCGTCGCCCCGGGCGTCAACTCCCCCTCCTCAGCTCCCCCACAGAGGACGCACGCATGCCTGTGGTCCAGCCGGCCACCGAGTCGCCCGAACCCGCCGACGCCGCGCCCGAGCCCCCCACCAGCGCGGTCGACCGCTACTTCCGGATCAGCGAGCGCGGCTCCACCCTGCCGCGCGAGATCCGCGGCGGCGTCGCCACCTTCTTCACCATGGCGTACATCCTGGTGCTGAACCCGATCATCCTGGGTAGCGCCACGGACATGACCGGGGCCCACCTGGACAGCTCCCAGCTGGTCACCGCCACCGCCCTCACCGCCGGTCTCACCACCCTGCTGATGGGCGTGATCGGCAACGTCCCGATCGGCCTGGCCGCGGGCCTGGGCGTCAACACCATCGTGGCGCTCCAGCTCGCCCCCAAGATGACCTGGCCGGACGCCATGGGCATGGTCGTGCTGGCCGGTTTCGCGATCATGCTGCTGGTGGCCACCGGCCTGCGCGAGCGGGTCATGAACGCCGTCCCGCTCGGCCTGCGCAAGGCCATCGCGATCGGTATCGGCCTGTTCATCAGCCTGGTCGGCCTGGTCGACTCCGGCTTCGTCAGCCGCATCCCGGACGCCGCGCACACCACCGTCCCGCTCCAGCTCGGCGGCAACGGGCACCTGCTCGGCTTCCCGGTGCTGGTCTTCGTCGTCGGCCTGGTGCTCACCCTGATCCTGGTGATCCGCAAGGTGCCCGGCGCGATCCTGATCAGCATCGCGGTCGCCACCGCGCTCGCCGTGGTCATCGACAAGGTGGTCGACATCCCGGCCCTCAAGTGGGGCCTCACCGTCCCGGCCTGGCCGGGCAACCCGGTCGCCGCGCCGGACTTCGGGCTGGTCGGCAAGGTCAGCCTGTTCGGCGGCTTCGAGAAGGTCGGCGTGCTGACCGGCGCGCTGTTCGTCTTCACCGTGCTGATGTCGTGCTTCTTCGACGCGATGGGCACCATCCTCGGCGTGGCCGACGAGGCCCACCTGCTGGACGAGAAGGGCGACCTGCCCGGCATCAACAAGATCCTGATGGTCGACGGCATCGCCACCGCGGCCGGCGGCGCCACCTCCTCCTCCGCCAACACCTGCTTCGTCGAGTCCACGGCCGGCGTCGGCGAGGGCGCCCGCACCGGCTTCGCCTCGATCGTCACCGGCCTGCTCTTCGTGGTGGCGCTCTTCCTCACCCCGCTCGCCACCATGGTCCCCGCCCAGGCCGCCACCCCGGCACTGGTCACGGTCGGCTTCCTGATCCTGGCCAACTCGATCAAGGACATCGACTGGGCCGACTACTCGATCGCGATCCCGGCGTTCCTGACGATCGTGATGATGCCGTTCACCTACAGCATCACCAACGGCATCGGCTTCGGCTTCGTCGCCTTCTGCGTGCTGCGCCTGGCCGCCGGCCGCGGCCGCAGCGTGCCGGCCCCGCTGTACGTGGTGGCGGCGGTGTTCGCCTTCTACTACCTGATGCCGGCCTTCGGCCTGCTCTGACGCCCGCGACGGCTTCGTAGACGGCCCGCGGACGGCCCCGCACTCCTCGGTGAGTGCGGGGCCGTTCCGCGTTCTCGGGCGCGCCCTGTTCCGGCGGCGGGTCAGTGGACGCAGAACTCGTTGCCCTCCGGGTCCCGCATGACCACCCAGGAGCCGCCGGGCTCCTCGACCTCCCGCAGGACGGCGGCGCCGAGGGCTTCGAGGCGGGTGACGGTGGCCGCGCGCAGGCCCGGGCCGGGGTGGACGTCGAGGTGCAGGCGGTTCTTGGCCTGCTTGGGCTCGGGGACGGCCTGGAAGAGGATGCGCCGGCCGAGGCCGGTGTCCGAGGCGGGGTCGAACGGGTCCTCGGGGTGGCGGACGGCGGCCAGGGTGCGCCAGGCCGGGCGGCCGTCGACCTCGGTGGTGGCGTCCGGTCCGACGGCGCCGGCCGCGAGCAGGCGGGTGACCAGCGGGCCGTGGTCCTCCGCCGTGTACTCCAGGGCGGCGGCCCAGAAGGCGGCCTGGCGGTGCGGGTCGGCGCAGTCGATGACGAGCTTCCAGTGCAGCGGCATGTAACCGTTTATACCGGTTACCGGATGGTCGAACAATCACCCACGATCGGACAGTGTCAAAAAGGCGCCCGTGTAGGCCAGTTGGCGGCGGGAATACTGGCTGGACGGAGAAGGGGGAGGGGACTCGACCGATGGTGCAACAGGATCCGCCCGGGGGAGTCGAGGCGCGTCTGCTGCCGGAGTTGTTCCGGACGGCGGACAAGGCCTCGCTGGACGGTCAACGCGAGACGCTCCGCTGGTACCGCGGACTGATCGCGATGCTGGTGGTCGCCGCCGTGCTCGGGGCGTTCCCCGACCCGGCGAACAAGGACGACCTGGACGTCTGGCCGCTGTTGTCGGTGGCCGCCTTCCTGATCGCCGGCTACTTCTGGTCCCGGCTGCGGCGCAGCAACCCGCAGGGCCGCTGGTACGAGGCCAGGGCGGCGGCCGAGTCGGTCAAGACGCTGGCCTGGAAGTACACGGTGCGGGCCCGGCCGTTCGACGGCGAGGCGGAGTCCGCAGACGTGGACCGCGGCTACCTGCTCCAGGTCGAGGACGTGATGCGGGCCTTCGAGGACCCGGAGATCGTGCCGCCGGACACCGTCGCCGAGATCACCCCGGAGATGCGCCGGCTGCGCGCCGAGAGCCTGACCGCCCGGCGCACCTTCTACCTGCGCACCCGGGTCGAGGGCCAGCGCACCTGGTACCGCGCCCGGGCCGACGCCTGCGACTCGCAGGCGGTCTCCTGGGGCCTCGGTGTCGCGGTGCTCATCATCCTCGGCGCGGCGGCCGCCATCGCCCAGGCCACCAACGCGCTCCAGGTGCACGTCTTCGGCGCCAGCTCGGCGGCGGCCGCGTCGATCATCGCCTGGACGCAGCTCAAGCAGCTCCGTCCGCTGGCCGCCGCGTACCAACTGGCCGCGCGGGAGCTGGAGAACGTCGGCAACCAGCTCTCCGACCTGGACGTCAAGGCGCCGGACGCCGAGGCGCGCTGGGCCCGGCTGGCCGCCGAGGCGGAGGACGCGGTCTCCCGCGAGCACACCACCTGGCGGGCGCGGCGGGCGTTCCCCCGCTGAGGCGGGCGTTCCCCCGCTGAGGCGGGGGCTCGGCCGGGCGCGGATGCGGGCCGGGGCCGGGGGGTGATGCCCCCCGCCCCGGCCCGCGCCAGTCCAACTCCGGGAAGGGACTGGGGAGATACCGCGACCGCGGGCCACGCCGGGATCACAGGTGTGCGGGGTGCGTGAGGGTAGGGCGCCGAGCCGCCGACCGTAATCATTACGTGTCCATGCCGTGGTTTCATCGCCTCCGCGCGACCCCTGTACCGCCGGAGGCCCCTCTTGCGCATTCTCCTGATCGCCAGTGCGTTCAACAGCCTGACCCAGCGCGTCCACACCGGGCTGCGCGAGCGCGGCCACCAGGTCGCGGTCCAACTCGCCCTGGGCGACGAGCAGATGAGGGCCGGGGTGGCCCGCACCGACCCCGAGCTGATCGTCTGCCCGATGCTCACCAAGGCCGTCCCGGAGGACATCTGGTCCACCCGGACCGTCCTGATCGTGCACCCGGGCCCCACCGGCGACCGCGGCCCCTCCTCGCTCGACTGGGCGATCACCGAAGGGGCGCGGCGCTGGGGCGTCACCGTGCTGCAGGCCGTCGCGGAGATGGACGCCGGGGACATCTGGGCCTCCGTCGAGTTCCCCGTCCCCGACTGCGGCAAGAGCGAGCTCTACCGGGGCGAGGTCGCCGACGCCGCCGCGGAGGCGGTGCTGCTGGCCGTCCAGCGGTACGAGGGCGGGCTGTTCACCCCCGAGCCGCTGGACTACGGGCGGCCGGACGTGCACGGCGAGCCGCGGCCCCTCCTGCGCCAGGAGGCGCGCCGGATCGACTGGCAGCACGACGACACCGCCGCCGTGCTGCGCAAGCTGCGCGCCGCCGACTCCCAGCCCGGCGTGCCGGACGAGCTGTACGGGCGGGACCTCTTCCTGCACGGCGGGCACCCCGAGGACGAACTGCGCGGCCCCGCGGGCACCGTGCTGGCCACCCGGGACGGCGCGATCTGCCGGGCCACCGTCGACGGCGCGGTGTGGATCCCGCAGCTGCGCCCGCGCCGCACCCCCGGCGGGCCGGCCACCTTCAAGCTGCCGGCCGCGACGGTGCTCGCCGACGAGCTGCACCGGGTCCGCGAGGTGCCGGTGAGTCCGGAGGCGGCGGCCGGCCGCGACACCTGGTCGGAGCTGCGCTACCGGGAGGAGGGCGGCGTCGGATACCTCGAATTCGCCCACGCGGGCGGGGCGGTGGGCACCGAGCAGTGCCGCCGGCTGCTCGCCGCCTACCGGGCGGCGGCCGAACGGCCCACCTCGGTGCTGGTGCTCGGCGCGCCCCGGGACTTCTACTCCAACGGGATCCAGCTCAACGTCATCGAGGGCGCGGCCTTCCCGGCGCTGGAGTCCTGGGAGAACATCAACGCGATGGACGACTTCGTCGAGGCCGTCCTGACCACGACGGACAAGGTGACCGTCGCGGCCCTCGCCGGGAACGCGGCGGCCGGCGGGCTGATGGCGGCGCTCGCCGCCGACGAGGTGTGGTGCCGCGACTCGGCGGTGCTCAACCCGCACTACCGCCTGATGGGCCTGTACGGCTCCGAGTACTGGACGTACACCCTGCCGAACCGGGTCGGCGCCGAGGAGGCCGAGCGGCTGACCGCCGAGGCGCTGCCGGTCGGCGCCGAACACGCCCGCCGGATCGGCCTGGTGGACCGTACGGCCGGCGGGGACGCGGCGGAGTTCCGCCGCTGGGTGGCCCGCGAGGCGGCCGCCCTCGCCGCCTCGCCGGAGCTCACCGGGCGGCTGGTGGACAAGAAGCGCCGCCGCGCCGCCGACGAGGAGGCGAAGCCGCTCGCCGCGTACCGGGCGGAGGAGCTGCGGCGGATGCACGCCAACTTCTACCGGGCGGGCGAGCCGTACCACGCGCTGCGGCGGGACTTCGTGCACAAGGTCTGCCCGGTGGCCACGCCGGAGCACCTGACCGGGCTGCTCGGGCGGCCCGCGTAGGGCAGGGCGAGGGTCGGTCGGGCGGGACGTGCGGAGCGGGGCGACGCCCGGCCGGGGTGGGGGGCCCGGCCGGGCGTCCGTTCGGGGTGGCGCCCGGGCTCAGCGCCGGGCGCCGGCTCCGCCCGGCCGCTCCCGGGGCTGCCGCTGCTCCCGGAGCTGCCGCTGCTGCGGGACGCGCGGAGGCCGCGGTGGCAGCGGCGCGGCCGGACCGGCCAGCAGCGGCTGGGTGTCGGGGCGGCTCGGGGAGACGGCGAAGGCCAGTGAGCCGAAGAAGACGTAGCAGCCGAGCCCGACCCCGAGCGGGAAGATGAACTGGAGCGCCATCACGCCGTCCTGGACGGAGCGCGAGAAGTCCACCTGGACCGAGAGCGCCGCCATGCCGGTGTAGTGCATCGCGCAGACCGCCACGCCCATCACCGGGGCGGCCGCCAGCACGGCGAGCGTGCCCCGGATGTTGAGTGCGGCCCAGAGCGCGGCGGTCGCGGCGACCACGGCGATGGCGACCGAGAGCGCCACCGTGCCCCGGTCGTACCCGAGCCGGCCGGGCATGACCATCGCGGCCATGCCGAGGTAGTGCATCGCGGCGACCCCGAGGCCGGTGGTCAGCCCGCCGGCCAGCAGTGCCAGGACGGGACGGCGGCGCCAGTACCCGACGGTGAAGAGCCCGACGCCGACCACGGCGACGGCGACCAGCAGGCTGAGCACGGTCAGTCCGGGCCGGTAGCTGATCTCGACGCCGGTCACCGAGAAGCCGAGCATCGCGATGAAGTGCATGGACCAGATCCCGGCGCCGAGCGAGGTCGACGCGAAGAGCAGCCAGACGACCCGGGTGCGGCCCTGCGAGACGAGTGCCCAGCGGGCGCTGCGCAGGGCGACGAAGGCACCGAGGCAGGCGACGAAGTACGAGACCGCCGGTGTCACCCAGCCGTGGTCGGCATGGTGGATCTCACCCAATTGAGCTCCCTGGACGCGGGGTTGAGGGCGCCAGGGCTCGGGCGGACGCGGTCGGCCGGAGACGGCCGGGAACGGGGCGTGCGGCAACGGGCACGGAAGGGGAAGGGTCCGCCGAGGGGAGACCTGGCGTGTGGTGCCCCTGACAATCGGGGACAGTAACCACTGCCCGGCGGTCGCACAATGTTCGTGCTTTTCGTGAAGTCCCAGGTCAGGATGGACCTTTACGGCGCCTGCATGATCTTGGCACCAACCCCTGACACCGCCTGCGCACGCTCCCCGGACCCGTCCGCGCCTACCGCACCGCCCCGGGCCCGTCCGCGCCCTACTCCAGCGGTGCTAGCCCGAACGGGTGGCCGGCCGGATCGATCAGTACCCGGAGGGTGCGCCCGTGCTGGTACGCGGGCTCGGTCGCGCCGAGCGCCAGCGCCCTCGCCGTGGACTCCTCCAGGTCGTCCACGTAGAAGTCGAGGTGGAAGTGCTTGCTCCCGTCCGGCTGCGTCCACGGCTCCGGCCGGTACCCGGTCACCCGGCCGAAGCCGAGCGGGCTGCCGCTCTCCGGGTTGTCCAGGATCGCGAAGTTCTCGTCCACGTGGCGGGTCTCCCAGCCCAGCAGCTGCCCGTAGAACGCGGCCAGTGCGACCGGGTCGGCGCAGTCGATGGTGACCATGGCGAGCCGGGCGAAGCCGGTGTCGCCCTCCCCGGGCCGCCCGGACTGCGCGGGCGGCTGGGACTGCTCGGCGGCGAGGTCGGACATGTCTGGTCGGCCCTTCTGGGAGTCGGGACCTGGGGCCCACCACCAATATGGCACCGGGCCGATCCTCCGGCGCGGTGGGAATCCGATTTTCTTTAGCGAGGGTAATGACGTAGTCTAAAGAGATGCCCGAGATGTCCGAGCAGGACCTCGCAGCGATCAGTCAGCTGCGGTCGTCCACGATGCGCCTCTCCCGACGACTCAAACACCAGCGGGTGGAGGAGTCGTTGAGTCCCACCGAGATGGGAGTGCTGGGCACCCTCGCCCGGTGCGGGAAGGCGACGCCGGGTGAGCTCGCCCGGAAGGAGCACGTGCAGCCTCCTTCGATGACCAGGATCGTCGCGATGCTGGAGGAGAAGGGTCTGGTGCGGCGGGAGCCGCACCCGGAGGACCGCCGACAGGTGGTCGTCAGCAGCACCGAGCAGGCCGAGACGATCCTCGCGGAGAGTCGTCGGCGCCGAAACGTCTGGCTCGCCGAGCTCGCCCAAGGGCTCGACGAGGAGGAATGGGCCGTCCTCCGGGAGGCCGCGCCCGTGCTCTACAAGCTCGCACACCTCTAGGCACACCGGACCCGGCCTGCCAGCCGGGAGGAGAAGGAGTCCGCATCACCGCAGGACCGCTGACAGACACCAGGAGCGCGACGGCCACCGCCATGGCCGTCGCGCCGCGAGGGGAGACCACCTTGACACCGCCGGCCGCAGCCAGCGCCGCCGCCATCCGTACCGACGACCCGACCAACGACCTAGCCGCGGACAGCGCCGCGGCAGCCGACGGCCAGGCACCCGCCCCCACGGGGCTGCCCGGCAGCGGCGACGACGACCCCGACGAACGCACCGCGGCGGACGACCCCGCCGCTCCCGGCCGAACCCGCTCGGCCCCGTCCCCCACAGGCGCCCGCTTCACGCGGCCCGGGGGGATGTTCTCCTCCCTGCGCGTTCGCAACTACCGCTACTACTTCGCCGGCCAGGTGGTGTCCAACACCGGTACCTGGATGCAGCGGATCGCCCAGGACTGGCTCGTGCTGAGCCTCACCGGCAGCCCGCTCGCGGTCGGCATCACCACCGCGATGCAGTTCCTGCCGATGCTGCTGCTCGGCCTGTTCGGCGGCGTGCTCGCCGACCGGATGCCCAAGCGCCGGCTGCTGATCTACACCCAGGGCGCGATGGGCCTGCTGGCCGCGGGCCTGGCCGTGCTGACCGTCGGCGGTGTGGTGACGCCGTACTACGTGTACGCCTTCGCGCTGCTGCTCGGCCTGGTCACCGTGGTGGACAACCCGACCCGGCAGGCCTTCGTCTCCGAGATGGTCGGGCCCAAGGACCTCGCCAACGCGGTCAGCCTGAACGCCGCCAACTTCCAGACCGCCCGCCTGGTCGGCCCCGCCGTCGCGGGCCTGCTGATCGCCGCGGTCGGCAGCGGCTGGGCCTTCGCCGTCAACGCGGTGTCCTTCGCCGCCGTGATCGGCGGACTGCTCGCGATGCGGGAGAGCGAACTGCGCCCGACCGAGCCGATCGCCCGCCAGAAGGGCCAGCTGCGGGAGGGCCTGCGGTACGTCAAGGAGCGGCCCGAGCTGCTCTGGCCGATGGTGCTGGCCGGGTTCATCGGGACCTTCGGCTTCAACTTCCCGACGCTGCTCTCCGGTTTCGCGTACGACACCTTCAAGGTGGGGGCCGGCCAGTACGGCCTGCTGAACACCGCGATGGCGGTCGGCTCGCTGGCCGGCGCGCTGCTCGCCGCCCGCCGGGGCGTGCCGAGGCTGCGCCGGCTGGTCGGCGCGGCACTGGCCTTCGGAGCGCTGGAGGTGGTCGCCGCGTTCGCGCCCGACTACTGGACCTTCGCGCTGCTGCTGATGCTCATCGGGGTGTTCGGGCTGAGCTTCAACACCTCGGTCAACTCCATGCTGCAGCTGTCCACCGACCCCGAGATGCGCGGCCGGGTGATGGGCCTGCTGGTGCTGGTCTTCACCGGCGGCACGCCGATCGGCGCCCCGGTCGTCGGCTGGGTGACCGCCTCGTACGGGCCCCGGCTCGGCCTGCTGGCCTGCGGACTGGTGTCCGCGCTGGCGGCCGGAACGGTCGGCCTGGTGCTGGCCCGCAGCGCGGACCTGAAGGTGCGCTTCGACCTGCACCCGGGCCGCGGCGGCCGGGTGGTGGCCTTCGTGCCGCGCACCGCCGTGCCGAGCAAGTCGGCGCTGGCGCCCGCCTGCTGACGAGTCATGGGGAAACCCCGGGGGCGCTCCCCGGGGTTTCCCGACGGTGCGTCAGGGCGGCTGTCAGACGCGGATCTCCAGCACCTGGCCGGGCCAGGGGCCGGACGGCTGCTCGACCTCGAAGCCGACGGTCTCGGTGAAGCCGAGCGCCCGGTACCGGCCGACCAGCTTGCGGTCGTTGCCGGCGTAGCAGTCCACCCGCATCAGGCCGATGCCGCGCCGGCGGGTCTCCTCGACCGCGTCGGCTATCAGCGCGGCGCCGATGCCGGAGCCCTTGCGGCTGCGGTCGGTGACCAGCAGGCGGACGTAGAGCTCGCGCTCGTCCACGGTCGGCGGGTACTTCCCGCAGTCCTCGGACAGCACGCAGCAGCCGATCGTCCGGCCGTCCTCGTCCACGGCGAGGCGGACCAGGAAGGGGTCGGCGGTGTACGAGGACACCTGGTCGACCCGGGCCGGGACGCTGCTGAAGGGCTGGTCTCCCCACTGGCCGGTGCGGTTCTCGCCGGTCAGCCAGGAGACGGCGCCGTCGAGCAGGGACAGGATGTCGGGGACGTCCGCGGGACCCCCGTTGCGGATCTTCATGAATGAACGTTCTACCCCAGACGGCCGATCGGGGGAAGCTTGGCCCATGAGACTCTTCGTGGCAGTGCTCCCGCCGGCCTCGGCGCTGGAGGGGCTCGCCGCCGCCGTCGCGCCGCTGCGCGCGTTGCCCGGGGCGGACCGGTTGCGCTGGACCGCCGTCGAGGGCTGGCACCTGACCCTGGCCTTCCTCGGCGAGGTGCCGGCCGAGCGGCTGCCGGGGCTGGAGGCGGGCCTGGCCGCCGTCGCCGGGGCCCACCCGGCGCACCGGCTGCGGATCGCGGGTGCCGGGCGGTTCGGCGACCGGGTGCTCTGGGCCGGAGTGGAGGGCCGGACCCGGGAGCTGCGCCGACTGGCGGAGGCGGTCACCGAGGCGGTCGCCGAGGTGCTCGCCGAGGCCGTCGCGGACAGCGGCGGGGAGAGCGGCGCCGAGAACGGCGGGGACAGCGCCAAGGGGAGCGCCGGCGCGGCCGACGCCTTCGCCTTCCACCCGCACCTCACCCTGGCCCGGGCCGGCTCCCCGCGCGGCCGGCGGCGGGCCCCGGCGGCCGGTCAGGGCGGTCAGGGCGGTCAGGGCGGTCAGGCCGGTCAGGGTGGCCCGGCCGGGCTCGCGGCGGCGCTCGCGGACTACCGGGGGCCGGAGTGGGAGGCCGCCGAGCTGCACCTGGTGCGCAGCGACCTGGACGGCGGCTTCGCCCACTACGAGTCGCTGCGCTCCTGGCCGCTGGCGGGCCGTGGCTGAGGCCTGCCCGGGACCTCCGATCCGGCCGGGCGCGCGGCGGAGGTACGCTCGTTGACCGTGGACCCCAAGACTCGAAACCGCATCGTCTCCGGCACCCTGCTGCTGCTGCTGGTCGTCGTGCTGATCAGCTCACTGGTCGGCCGGTAGGCCCGGAACGGCCGTGAGGGCCACCACCCGGCCGGGTGGTGGCCCTCACGCATGCCTCAGAGGCTGCTCAGAGGCTGCTCAGCGGGTGCTCAGAGCTGCCCGACCACGTAGTCGACGCAGTGGGTGAGCGCCTCGACGTCCGCCGGGTCGATCGCCGGGAACATCGCGATGCGCAGCTGGTTGCGGCCCAGCTTGCGGTACGGCTCGGTGTCCACGATGCCGTTGGCACGCAGTGCCTTCGCGACCGCGGCGGCGTCCACCGACTCGTCGAAGTCGATGGTGCCGACCACCTGGGAGCGCTCGGCCGGGTTCGCCACGAAGGGGGTGGCGAAGGGCGACTTCTCGGCCCAGGTGTACAGCCGGGACGAGGAGTCGGCGGTCCGGGCGACGGCCCAGTCCAGCCCGCCGTTGCCGTTCAGCCACTCCAGCTGGTCGGCCAGCAGGAAGAGCGTGGAGATCGACGGGGTGTTGTACGTCTGGTCCTTCGACGAGTTGTCGATGGCCGTCGGCAGCGAGAAGAACGGCGGGATGTAGCGGCCGGAGGCGGCGATCTCGGCGGCGCGCTCCAGGGCGGCCGGGGAGAAGGTGGCCAGCCACAGGCCGCCCTCGGAGGCGAAGGACTTCTGCGGGGCGAAGTAGTAGACGTCCGTCTCGGTGATGTCCACCGGCAGGCCGCCGGCGCCCGAGGTGGCGTCCACCAGCACCAGCGAGCCCTCGTCGGCGCCGGCCGGGCGCCGGATCGGCATCGCGACGCCGGTCGAGGTCTCGTTGTGGGTGAGCCCGTAGACGTCCACACCGTCCTCGGCGACCGGCAGCGGGTGGGTGCCCGGGGCGGTCTTGATGACGCTCGGCTCGGCCAGCCACGGCGCGGCCTTGACCGAGGAGCCGAACTTCGAGGAGAACTCGCCGAAGTCCAGGTGCTGGGACTTCTCCCGCACCAGGCCGAAGGCGGCGATGTCCCAGAAGGCGGTGGAGCCGCCGTTGCCGAGGACGACCTGGTAGTCCTCGGGCAGCGAGAAGAGGCTGCTCACGCCCTCGCGTACGCGCTTGACCAGGTTCTTCACCGGGGCCTGGCGGTGCGAGGTGCCGAGCAGGGAGGTCTGGGTGGCGGCGAGGGCACTCAGGGCCTCGGGGCGCACCTTGGACGGTCCGCAGCCGAAACGGCCGTCTGCGGGCTTGATGTCAGCGGGGATCTGGATCTGAGCCACGCGCGCAGCCTACCGGCCGGGGGCCGCGCGGGGGTACGGTCGTCCGCCCGCTGAGACTGTGATCTCCGCTGCTCAGAGACGCCGACAGCGGGCCCGGCCGAAGCCGGACCCGCTGGTCAGGGGCACTGTTCGGACGGGCGTCCGGTGCGGTCAGCGGACGACGGCGTCCCAGCCCTCGATCTCCTCGGGGCGGCGCGGGCCGGGGCCGATGTAGCGCGCGGAGGGGCGCACGAGCCGGCCCGTGCGCTTCTGCTCCAGGATGTGCGCCGACCAGCCCGCGGTGCGGGCGCAGGTGAACATCGAGGTGAACATGTGCGCCGGGACCTCGGCGAAGTCGAGCATGATCGCGGCCCAGAACTCGACGTTGGTGGCCAGCACGCGGTCGGGGCGGCGGTTGTGCAGCTCCTCCAGCGCGGCCTTCTCCAGCGCCTCGGCGACCTCGAAGCGCGGCGCGCCGAGCTCCTTGGCGGTGCGGCGCAGCACGCGGGCGCGCGGGTCCTCGGCGCGGTACACGCGGTGGCCGAAGCCCATCAGGCGCTCGCCCTTGTCCAGGGCGTTCTTGACCCAGGCGGTGGCGTCGCCGGTGCGCTCGATCTCCTCGATCATGCCGAGCACGCGGGAGGGGGCGCCGCCGTGCAGCGGGCCGGACATCGCGCCGACCGCGCCGGACAGCGCGGCCGCGACGTCGGCGCCGGTGGAGGCGATGACCCGGGCGGTGAAGGTGGAGGCGTTCATGCCGTGCTCGGCGGCGGAGGTCCAGTAGGCGTCGACGGCCTTGACGTGCTTCGGGTCCGGCTCGCCGCGCCAGCGGATCATGAACCGCTCGACGACCGTCTCGGCCTTGTCGATCTCGCTCTGCGGGACCATCGGCAGGCCCTGGCCGCGGGCGGACTGGGCGACGTAGGAGAGCGCCATCACGGCGGCCCGGGCGAGGTCGTCGCGGGCCTGCTCGGCGGAGATGTCCAGCAGCGGCTTGAGGCCCCAGACCGGGGCGAGCATGGCGAGCGCCGACTGGACGTCGACCCGGATGTCGCCGGAGTGCACCGGGATCGGGAACGGTTCGGCGGCCGGCAGGCCGGGGTTGAACTTGCCGTCCACCAGCAGGCCCCAGACGTGCCCGAAGGAGACGTTTCCGACCAGGTCGTCGATGTCGACACCGCGGTACCGCAGGGCGCCGCCTTCACGGTCGGGTTCGGCGATCTCACTCTCGAACGCGACGACTCCCTCAAGCCCGGGTACGAAATCGGACATGCGACGGCTCCTTCAGTTCTGCGATCGGTGCTCCGCCGTGGTGGGGCGGCGCGCCAGTGACCGAATCGTGGTTGGCACTCGGTGCCAGGGTGACAGGCACGGGGTGCATTGCGCCATACACCACCGTGGTGATGTTTGCCGTGGGCCCGCTTGACTTCCGTCGAGGGTTCGGTCGTGCCCGGGAACGATCCGGCACCAGAACGCCTGGTTCCGGACAATTCCCCGTACGACGGGCGGCCGAGCGGTGGCGAGTCACCATATCTCCCACCGGGGTTTGTCCGGAGGTAGCGGTGCCGGTTGCTTGTCGTACGGGATGATGTCGGCGTGCAGACCCCGGAACGCGCCCAGTCGACGCCCCCGAGCCCCGCCCCCCGGCCCCCGGCCGTCGAGGCCCGCCCCGGCCCGGACCTCACCGTGATGCGCAAGCACTACACCCACGAGGGCCTGGTCGAGGAACAGCTCGCGCCCGAGCCGATCGGCCAGTTCACCCGCTGGTTCCACGAGGCGGACGACGCCGGGGTGGTGGAGGCCAACGCGATGGTGCTCTCCACCGCGGACGCGGACGGGCGGCCCAGCTCGCGCACCGTCCTGCTCAAGGGCTACGACCTGCGCGGCTTCGTGTTCTTCACCAACTACGGCTCCCGCAAGGGCTCCGAGCTCGCCGTCAACCCGTACGCCGGGCTGCTGTTCCCGTGGATCGCGCTGGCCCGCCAGGTGATCGTCCAGGGCCGGGTGGAGAAGGTCGGCCGGGACGAGACCGCCGCGTACTTCCGCACCCGCCCGCACGGCTCCCAGCTGGGCGCCTGGGCCAGCGAGCAGTCCAGCCCGGTCGGCGGGCGCGAGATCCTCGAACAACGCTACGCCGAGCTGGAGCGCCGCTACCCGGAGGGCGAGGGCGTGCCCGTCCCGCCGTTCTGGGGCGGCTACCGGGTGGTCCCGGAGAGCGTCGAGTTCTGGCAGGGCCGCGAGAACCGCCTCCACGACCGGCTCCGCTACCGCGCCGACCAGGCGAGCCCGACGGGCTGGCGGGTGGAGCGGCTCTGCCCGTGAGGGCCGCGCCGTTCCCGGCCGTGAGGGCGGCCCCGTGAGCCGACCGGGTCGGCCCGGGCGTGGCGGTGACGCGGAGCTGATTGCCCGTCACGTCGCGGGTGTACGATGCCCGTCGCGGACCTGGGCCGAAGCGTATCCGGCCGGCGACGCGCTGTGCCGGCACGATCGAGTGAGGGACTGATGGGCGTCACCGGCGCGGAAACCGCCACTGGACTCGGCTCCGACCTGGTCGACGTCGCCGCCCTGCCGCTCGACGCGCTCGACGCCCTGCCCGACACCGTCCTCGGCGACCTGCTGCGCCGGGTGGTCGCGGACGCCCTGACGCCCGGCGCGGAGCCGCTGGCCGCCTTCCAGTCGTCGCTCGGCCGTTAGGGCGTCAGGCCGACGCGGTCGGTCTTCGCCGGCCGGTCGTCGCCCGGCCGGTAGCGCGGCCCGGCGCGCGTGATTCCGTCGGCGCTCCCGCGCCCCGGTCGGCGCGCCTCCGGGCGCCGGAGCGCTCCCGGCTGCGGGCGTGCGCCTGACCACCGGCTAAACCCCCGGTGTCAGCCGAATCCGCCAACTCGCCCGCGCGGACGGTGGAGTTCACGACATGCTGGGGTATGAAACCAGCGCCGTCGCGGCACCGCCAGGCACGGGGGGAACAGGTGATGGAGCAGGAACAGCACCGGCCGTACTTCTTCTTCAGCTACGCGCGTCGTGACTACGAGGCCGAGGACGCCTTCGTCAACCAGTTCTTCAACGACCTGCGCGACGAACTCGGCCGGCTCGTCGGGACGGGCGTGCGCGTCGAGGAACTCGCCTACCGCGACACCGAGCAGCTGCGGCTCGGCGACGACTGGGCCGACCAGCTGGCGATGATGCTGGGCCGCAGCCGGACCATGATCGCGCTGTACTCCCCGGCCTACTTCACCAGCCTGTACTGCGGCAAGGAGTGGACCGCCTTCCGCGGCAGGGTCCGCCGCCACCACGAGGACGCCGGGGAGCTCATCTCCGCGTTGATCCCGGTCCTCTGGGAGCCCGTGGTGCCCGGCGACCTGGCCGACGAGGTGAACAAGATCCAGTGGGCCCAGCCGGACATGGGCGAGGCCTACGCCCGGTACGGCCTGCGGGCCCTGCTGCGCACCGCGCAGAGCGAGGCGTACGAACAGGTCGTCCGGGTGGTCGCCGAACGGGTCCGGGACGCCGCCGCCCGGCGGCTCGGCGAACTGCCCGAGTTCGACCTCGGCGCGGTGCGCGGCTACTTCCCGCCCCCGGCGGCGCCGGAGCCGGTCTCCGCGCCGGGCATGGTGCGGCTGTTCATCGCGGCCGGCCGGGCCTCGGAGCCCGCCGTCGCGGAGGGCGGCTCCCGCGCGGGCGGCTGGTACGGCGCCAAGCCCTGGCACTGGGCGCCCTACCACCCGCCCACCCACCCGTCGCTGGCCGCGCGCGCCCAGCAGGTGATCACCGCCGCCGGGCACACCACCACCCTGGAGGAGGTCGAGGGCGGCCTCGGCGGCCGGCTCGACCAGGCCCGCGAGGACAGCCAGGTCAGCATCCTGCTGGTGGACCCCTGGGTCGCCGGCGCCGAGCGCTACCGTTCCGCGCTGCGCGAGTACGACGACCAGAACCACCCCGTGACCGGAGTGATGGTGCCCGCCGGCAGCGCCGACCCGGCCGACGGCCCGGAGCGCGACGCACTCTGGGCGGGCGTGCGCGACGTGTTCCGGCGCAACTGGCTGCGCCGGAGCGACCTGGAGCACTTGTTCCGCGTCAAAGTGAGCCGGGAGAGCTTCGACAGCGACCTCACCATCATGGTGACGGTTGCCCAGAACAAGCTCATGGACGACAACTTGGATTGGGGGGACGATGGCGGCGACGCCTTCGGCTTCGGCCCCGGCAGTCCGGTCATGCCCGGGCTCTCCATCCCGGCCGGCCCGCCGGGGCCCCGCCAGGGCCCGCCCGCACGCCCGGACCCGGGCCCGGGCCGCAGGGAACTCCCGCACCAGAGTCGTGGCAAGGACAACGCCGTCCCGCTGAGGGGAGACCAGGACGATGACCACTGAGCCCGGCGCACAGCTGGAGCGCGGCGGACCGGGATCGGTCGTCACGTTCTACTCCTTCAAGGGCGGCACCGGCCGCACCATGGCCCTGGCCAACGTCGGCTGGATCCTCGCCAGCCGGGGCCTGCGCGTCCTGGTCGTCGACTGGGACCTGGAGGCACCGGGCCTCCACCGGTACTACCACCCCCTCCTGGTCGACCCCGAACTGCACTCCACCGAGGGCCTGATCGACCTGCTGCGCGGCTACGTCAAGCAGGCGCTGCCCTCCGCCACCGGGCCGACCGGCCAGTCCCCGGCCGCCTGGCTGGACGAACCCGGGCGCCTCGACGGCTACCTCTGCGGCCTCGCCCTCGACCTGCCGCCCGGCGGCCGGCTCGACTTCCTGCCCGCCGGCCGCCAGAACGCCGCCTACGCCGCCGCCGTCACCAGCTTCAACTGGCGCAGCTTCTACCACGGCCGGGACATCCGCGGCGGCGAGTTCCTGCGCGAACTGCGCGACCGCTGGGCCCGCTCGTACGACTACGTGCTGATCGACAGCCGGACCGGCGTCAGCGACACCTCCGGGATCTGCACCGTCCTGATGCCCGACACTGTCGTCGACTGCTTCACCTTCAGCGCCCAGAACATCCGCGGCGGCGTCGACGCCGCCCGGGCCATCGCCGAGGCCGAGGAACGGGCCATCCGGGTACTGCCGGTGCCGATGCGGGTCGAGGACGCCGAACAGGAGCGCCTGGAAGCCGGCCGCGACTACGCCCGCGAGGCCTTCGCGCCCTACCTCGGCCGCTGGCTGGCCGGCGACCGGCGGGCCGCCTACTGGGCCGACGTCGAGGTGCCGTACAAGCCGTTCTACGCCTACGAGGAGGTGCCCGCCACCGTCGCCGACCGGCCCCAGGAGGCCCGCAGCCTGCTCAACGCCTTCGAACGGCTGGCCGGTTGGATCACCGACGGCAGGGTCCGCACCCTGCGCCCGCTCGGCTCCGAGACCCGCCGCCGGCTCTACGGCGCCTACCTGCGCTCCGCCCGCGCGGTGCCCCGCCAGGTCTACGTCAGCTACGCGCCGGAGGACCGGATGTGGGCCGAGTGGGCCGCCGGCACCCTCACCCGCTTCGGCTACCAGGCCTCCCTGCACAACGCCGCCGAGCCGTACAGCGGCCCCCGGCCGCCGGAGGTCGTCGGGCCGCTCGACGGCCAGGGCCGGCTGCTCGCCCTGCTCTCGCCCGAGTACACCGCGCTGCCCCGCGCCGCCGAGGCCTGGCAGCTCCTCCAGGGCCGCGAACTCGTCTCCGGCTCCACGGCGCTGGTCGCCCTGCGGCTCCAGGACTCGGACGAGCCGGTGCCCCGCCCGTTCGCCGGCCAGACCGCCCCCGACCTGGTCCGCGCCTCCGCCGCGGGCGCCGAGTCCCAGCTGTACGGCGAGGTCGGCCCGCCGCCCGGCAGCACCAACCGGCTCGACACCGACAGCGGCGAGATCATGGCACCCGCCCGCTTCCCCGGCACCGCCCCGCAGGTCCAGGAGGCGCCCTCGCGCAACGCCGCCTTCATCGGCCGGGGCAAGCTGCTCGAACTGCTCCGCAACCGCTTCACCGGCGGGCCCGCCGCCGTGCTCAGCCAGGTCCTCTACGGCTTCGGCGGCGCCGGCAAGTCCCAGATCGCCGCCGAGTACGCGCACCGCTTCAAGGCCGCGTACGACGTGGTCTGGTGGGTGCCCGCCGAGGAGCCCGCCAACATCCCGCAGAAGCTCGCCGAACTCGCCCCCCGGCTCGGCGTCCCCACCAGCGACGACGTCGCGCACACCGCCGCCGCCGTCCTCGACGCACTGCGCCGCGGCCAGCCGTACCGCCGCTGGCTGCTCGTCTTCGACAACGCCGGCACCCCCGAGGAGCTCGCGCCCTGGCAGCCCGCCGGGTCCTCCGGCGGGCACGTGCTGATCACCTCCCGCAACCAGGGCTGGGCCCGGCACGCCGGCCTGGTGGAGGTCGACGTCTTCCTCCGCGAGGAGAGCGTGCGGCTGCTGCGCCGCTTCAACGGCGGCCTCTCCCCGGAGGACGCCGACCAGGTCGCGCACCGGCTCGGCGACCTGCCGCTCGCCGTCGGCCAGGCCGCCGTCTGGCTCCAGGAGACGTCGATGCCGATCTCCACCTACCTCGAACTCCTCGACGAGGAGCTCACCGAGATGCTGGAACGCACCCGGCTGCGCACCGCCGACTACCCCAACTCGGCCGCCGCGACCTGGCGCATCTCGGTCGAGGAACTGCGCCGGATGAACGCCCCGGCCGCCCAGATCCTGGAGATCTGCGCCTTCTTCGGCCCCGACGCCATCCCGATGCGGCTGCTCTACAGCCGGGCCGTCACCCGCGCCCTGCGACTGCCCCCGCGCGCCCCCCGCGACAAGCTCGCGATCGGCGAGTTCCTGCGCGCCATCAACCGGTTCGGGCTCGCCCGCACCGACCAGGGCAGCGAGACCATCACCGTGCACCGGCTGGTCCAGGCCGTGCTCCGGGACCAGGTCGAGGAGGAGCGGCGGGCCGAACTGCGCGGCGTCGTCCACGCCGCGCTCGCCACCGCCAACCCCGGCGACCCGGACGTGCCCGCCAACTGGGCCGAGTACGCCGAACTGCTGTCCCACCTCTGGCCGTCCGGCGCCGTCGACAGCGCCGACGAGGACGTCCGGCAGTGGATCATCGACTCGGTCCGCTACCAGTGGAAGCGCAGCCTGCACGAGTCCGGCCGGGAACTGGCCGAACGGACCCTGCAGCACTGGCGCCAGGACGGCTACGGCGGGCCCGGCTTCGACGCCGACAACGACGCCCAGACGCTGATGCTGCGCACCCAGCTGAGCAACATCCGCCGCTCCCAGGGCGCCCTCCAGGAGGCGTACGAGATGGACCGGGACATCCTGGACCGCTTCACCGCGACCCTCGGGCCCGAGCACTCGCACACCCTCGCCGTCGCCAACAGCCTCGGCGCCGACCTGCGCTTCCTCGGCCGCTACGACGAGGCCCGCACGCTCGACCGCCGGACCCTCGACGCCGCCCGGCGCACCCTCGGCCCGGACCACCCGCGCACCCTGATGATCACCAACAACCTCGCCGTCTCCGACTACCTGGCCGGCGACCGCCGGGCCGCCCTGGAACGGCACCGCAGCAACTACCTCCAGCAGCGCGACGCACTCGGCGCGCACAGCCTCTACGCGCTGTCCTCCGCCTCCAACTACGCCCGCGACCTGCGCGAGACCGGGCGGCTGCGGGAGGCCCTGGACCTGCTGGAGGAGACCGTCCGGATCTACCAGCAGACCATCGGCGACGCGCACACCGACACCCTGCGCGCCCGCAAGAACCTCGCCGTCGCCCTGCGCCGGGCCGGCCGGTACCACGAGGCCCTGGAGATCGACGAGGACATCTACCAGCGCTACCTGGACATCAACGGTCCCGAGCACCCCGACACCCTGGCCGCCGCCACCAACCTGGCCAGCGACCTCAGCGCCCTCGGCGACACCGCCCGGGCGATCCCGCTCGCCGAACGGGCCCTGGCCAGGTACCGCGACTACCTGGGCGAGAACCACCCGGTGACCCTGGCCGGCGCCAACAACCTGTCGGTCTACTTGCGGCTCGCGGGACGCACCGAGGAGGCCCTGGAACTGTCCGGGCGCACCCTCACGCAGTTCCGCAACGTCCTCGGCGCCCACCACCTCTACATCCCGATCGCGATGATGAACCACGCGAACGACCTGGCGCTGTCCGGGCAGACCCAGGCCGCGCTCGACGTCGAGATGGAGGCCGCGCCGCTGATGTCCGAGGCCCTCGGCCCGGACCACTACGACACCATCGGCATCACCTCCAACCTCTCGCTGTCGCTCGCCGCCGCCGGACTGCCCGAACGGGCCGCCGAACTCCGCTCGGACTGCATCCGGCGGGCACGGGTGACACTGGGGGAGGAGCACCCGACGACGGTGGCGGTCCGGGCCGGGACGCGGCTTGACTCGGACGTGGAACCCCCGCACGTGTGACGGACGATCAGCGGGCCCGCCGGGCGGTGCTAGGTTCACCGGCATGGTGGCGTTCCGGCAGTTCCTGCTGAAGATCCACAGTCGGTGCAACCTGGCCTGCGACTACTGCTACGTCTACGAGGGCGCGGACCAGAGCTGGCGCGAGCGGCCCCGGCGGATGGCGACCGCGACCGTCCGCCGCACCGCCCGGCGGATCGCCGAACACGCCGCCGAGCACGGCCTGGACGAGGTCTCCGTGGTGCTGCACGGCGGCGAGCCGCTGCTCGTCGGCGCCGCCCACCTGGCCGACCTGCTCGCCGAGTTGGACCTCGTCTCGGCGAACGGCGGGCCGCGGGTGCGGTTCGGGCTCCAGACCAACGGGCTGCGGCTGCTGGACGAACCGGCGCTGTTCGACGTGCTGCACCGGTACCGGGTCGCCGTCGGGGTGTCGCTGGACGGCACCCGGGCCGACCACGACCGGCACCGCCGGCTGCCCTCCGGCGCGGGCAGCTGGGCGCGGACCGCCGAGGCGGTCCGGCTGCTCGGCTCGGAACGGCACCGGGAGCTGTTCGCCGGGCTGCTGTGCGTCGTCGACCTCGCGGCGGACCCGGTCGACACCTACGAGGCGCTGCTGGAGTTCGCGCCGCCCCGGATCGACCTGCTGCTGCCGCACGCCACCTGGCTCGCCCCGCCGCCCGGGCCGCTGCCCCGGGCGCTGCCCGTCGTGCCGGCGCCACGGGCGGTGCCGGACGCGCCGCCGTCCGGGGCGGGGCCCGCGCCGTACGGGGACTGGCTGATCGCCGCCTTCGACCGCTGGTACGGCGCGCCTCGGCGGGAGACCGGGGTGCGGCTGTTCGAGGAACTGGCCGTGCTGCTGCTCGGCGGCCGGGCGGCCAGCGAAGCGGTGGGACTGGCGCCGGTCGACCTGGTCGTGGTCGAGGCGGACGGCACCATCGAGCAGGCCGACAGCCTCAAGGCGGCGTACGACGGGGCCCCCGGGACGGGCCTGGACGTCTGGCGGCACGGCTTCGCGGAGGCGGCCGCGCACCCGGCCTTCCGGGCCCGCCAGCGCGGCCTGGCCGGGCTCGGGCCGGTCTGCGCGGGCTGCCCGCTGGCCCGGGTCTGCGGCGGGGGGCTGTACGCGCACCGGTACGGGGGGGACGGGTTCGGGCACCCGTCGGTGTACTGCGCGGACCTGGACCGGCTGATCCGGCACATCGCGGGGCGGCTGCGGGCGGGGGTGGCCGGGCTGGCGGAGGCAGCGGGGGTGACTGGGCCGGCCGGGTCGGCGGGGGCGGCGGAGGCGGCCCGGGCCGGGCGTGCGGGGTGACGGGAGCGGACCGGCCGACCGGGCCTGCCGGCGGGACCGGACGGGCTATCGGCTCACCCGTCCGGGTCATGCCCGGGCGGGACGCGGCTGACCGGCCCCGGTGCGGGGAAAGTGCGGGCGGGTACGGCGGGCCGGCGCGCTGGTCGCGGCCGGCCGCACACGAGGAGGAGGACCGGTGGCGGGTACGGACGAGGCGGTGGCGGCCGGGGTACCGGGCGCGCGGGAGGCGGACGGGCTGCCCCGGCACGGCGTGGACCGGGCGACGTTCCGGGCGATCGCGGGCGCGCGCGGCGGGCCGGAGGCCGTCCGCCTGCTGCGTGCCGGGCAGTTGAGCAAGCGGGCGCTGCTGCTGCTCGCGCTGCGCCGGGCGGCGCCGGAGGACGAGGGCTACCGCGAGGCGTACGCGCGGGTGCGGGCGTTGCAGCGGGACGACCCGGCCCGGTGGGAGGAGGTGCTGTTGTGGCCGGAGCTG
This sequence comes from Kitasatospora sp. NPDC056446, assembly GCF_042796115.1. Lineage (NCBI taxonomy): Bacteria > Bacillati > Actinomycetota > Actinomycetes > Kitasatosporales > Streptomycetaceae > Kitasatospora > Kitasatospora sp. NPDC056446. The sequence goes on from NZ_JBHTRF010000009.1 coordinate 153,415, forward strand.
GACGCCTGGGCGGCGGACCGCCTGCGCGGCCTCGCGGCGGGCGGGTCCGGGGAGCCGGAAGAGCCGGAAGGCCCGGGCGGGCCGGGCGGGTTGGGCCGGTTCCTGGGGGCCGGTGCCGGTCGGGTGCTCGCGCTGGAGTGCGACGGGTTGCGCTGGACGCCGTCCGTCGACCACGCCGGGCCGCGCCTGGTGGACTACGGCCGCCCGCCGTCCGGTCCGCTGTCCGAGCCCGAACTCGTGCGCTGGGAGGAGCGGTTGACCGAGGCCTGGCGGATCCTGGTGCGCCGCCACCGGCACCACGCGGAGGCGGTCGCGGCCTGTGTCGCCACGATCGTCCCGCTGCGTCCGGCCCCCGGCGGGGAGGCGGTCAGCGCGGCGGCCCGTCGGGCCTACGGCGCGGTGGCGGCCTCGCTTCCGGACGATCCGGTGCTGCTGGCGCTGGCGCTGGTCCACGAGTTCCTGCACGTCCAACTCGGCGCCCTGCTGGACCTGGTGCCGTTGCACCGCCCCAACGGTCCGGCCGTCTACCACGCCCCCTGGCGGCCCGATCTGCGCCCGGCCGGTGCGCTGCTGCAGGGCACGTACGCGCACCTGGGGGTGGCGGACTTCTGGTGCGCGGAGCGTGCCGCCGGTGCGGGCGGGACGGCGCGGGCGGAACGGGAGTTCGCGCGCTGGCGGGAACACACCCTGACGGCCGCCGGGACCTTGCTGGAGTGTGGTGAACTGACCGGGCACGGGCTGGAGTTCACGAACGAGCTGGTCCGTGCGGTCCGCGGGCTGGGCGGCCCCGGTCGGCGGGCTTGAGCGGGATCCCGGGGCCGGCGCGGGCCGGCCCTCCGGGGCGTCGGCGCGTTCGGCGGCCCGGGCGGGGGAATCATTCGGCGGGTCCGGGTGCTGACCCGGGGGCTGTGGTGGTGCCCGTGGTGGCGCCGGTGGCGGTGCGGCCCTGGCGCTTGACCCGGCGACACGCTTCGGCGTGCGCCACGGCGAAGTGCGCGACCGCTGAACGGGTGATTTCTCGGGGCTTCGCGGGCCGTCGTACGACGTCGGCCGCCTGGGGGCCACAACGTGAGTCGGCAAGGTGCCGCGCGGAGTCTTCGCGGGCACTACATTTGGTCTCAACCGGGTGGGCTTACCCACCCTCGGCAGGTCCTAACCGCGTCTAAGGAAACGAATATGACACCGGTAACCAGCACCAGGCCGGCCGGCACGCTCACTGACACTCAGGAGTCGCCGGAACGCCCGTCCCTCGCCGATCTCGCCGCGCTGGGCGCGGAGGAGCTCGCCTCCCGGCTGCAGCGCGCACTCCCCGGCGCGGAATCCGGCCTCGTGCCGGTAGCGGCCTTCAACTCCTCGATCTGAAGAGGCCCGGAACACCGGGCGGAACCCAGACCGAGCCGATCCGAACGGATCAACGAGAAGTTCCATGACGACGTCAATTCCGCTGCCCCTGACGCAGTTCGTGGTCAAGATGCACAGCAGGTGCGATCTTGCGTGCGACCACTGCTACGTCTACGAGCACGCGGACCGCAGTTGGAGCTCCCGTCCGAAGGTCATCGCGGACGGGATCATGGCCAAGGCCGCCGAGCGCATCGGCGAGCACGCGGCCGCCCACCGGCTGCCCGCCGTCCGGGTCGTCCTGCACGGGGGAGAACCCCTGCTCGCCGGCCCGGACCGCTTGCGCCGCGCCGCCGAGACGCTCCGGGCCGCCCTGCCGCCCGGCTGCGCGCTCGACCTGCGCATCCACACCAACGGCGTGCTGCTGAGCCGCGCCTTCTGCACGCTGTTCGCGGAGTTGGACCTCAAGGTCGGCATCTCGCTGGACGGTGACCGGGCCGCCAACGACCGCCACCGGCGCTTCGCCGACGGACGCAGCAGCCATCCGCAGGTCCTGCGGGCCGTCGGGCTGCTGAACGAGCCCGGGTACCGGCACCTCTTCGCCGGGCTGCTCTGCACCATGGACGTCCGCAACGACCCGGTCGCCGTGTACCGCGCGCTGGCCGAACTCCGGCCCCCCGCCGTCGACTTCCTACTTCCGCATGCCACCTGGGAGGATCCCCCCGAGCGTCCCGCCGGGCCCGGGTCCACCCCGTACGCGGACTGGCTGCTGACCGTCCACCGGCTCTGGGAGGCGGACGGGCGGCCGTTCGCCGTACGGACATTCGAGTCCGTGCACCGGACCCTGCGAGGGCTCTCCAGTCTCACCGAGTCGCTCGGCCTGGAGCCCTCCGACCTGGCGGTCCTGGAGACCGACGGCACCTTCGAGCAGGCCGACAGCCTGAAGACCGCGTACGACGGCGCGCCCGCGACCGGGATGAACGTCTTCGCGCACAGCATCGACGACCTCGCCCGCCACCCCGGCATCGCGGCCCGCCAGTCCGGCCTGGCCGGACTGAGCGAGGCCTGCCGCGCCTGCTCCGTGGTCCGCTCCTGCGGTGGCGGGCTGTACGCCCACCGCTATCGGCGGGACGATGGAGGAGGCAGCTTCGACCATCCCTCCGTCTACTGCGGTGATCTCATGACGTTCATCAACGGCCTTGCGGGCAGCGGTGGTCCGGCCGCCGGCCCGGCCGAGCCGTCGCGCCCCGGAGCCGAGCCGCTGCTGCCCGGCGCGCTCACCCCGTCGCAACTCGACGAACTCGCGCGCGGGTACGGCGGCGCGGACACCGTCGCCGCCCTCGGCCGCTCCCAACTCGCCCTCACCCGGGCGCTGCTGGCCGCCGCCTGGGACGCCTCCGGACAGGGGCGGCCCGAGGCGTGGGCCCTGCTGTCGGCACTGGACACCGAGGCCCCCGCCGCCGTGGACGCCGTCCTCGCCCACCCGTACGCCCGCGCCTGGGCGGCCCGCCGGCTCGCCGGGGACCTGCCGGTCGGGCTCGGCCCGCTGGCCGCGCTGGCCGCCGCGGCGGCGGTGCGGGCCGGCCGGGGCGACGCGGTGCCGGTCCCGGTGCGCGGAGGGTGGCTGCACCTGCCGACCGTCGGCCGGATCGCCGTGCCCGACGGCGAGGCGGTGGTCACCGGCCGGGCCGACGGCTTCGAGGTGCGGGCCGGCGACGGCTCGGTGTTCACCGCACCGGACGAGCCGCTGCGGCGGATCCGGCTGGCCGGCGGCTGGACGGTCGCCCTGGAGGACACCGACCCGCTGCGCGACAGCCACGACCACCCGGTGGCGGACCGGCTGCCGGACGGCGAACTGCTCGCCTGGACGGGCGCGCTGCGCGAGGCCTGGGAACTGCTCGGGCGGGACCTGCCCGGGTACGCGGAAGGCATCGGGGCCGGGCTCACGACGGTCACCCCGTTGCGTCCCGGCCCGGCCGGCCGGGACGTCAGCTCGGCGGCCCGGCAGGCGTACGGCGCGGTCGCCATCGCCCGGCCGGCCACCGCGCCGACGCTCGCACTGCTCCTCGCGCACGAGTTCCAGCACGTCAAACTCGGTGCGGTGCTGGACCTTTCGGACGTGTACGACCGCGCCGACGACACGCTCTACCTCGCCCCCTGGCGGCCCGACCCCCGGCCGCTCGAAGGGCTGCTCCAAGGCACGTACGCCCACCTGGCCGTCACCGAGTACTGGGGCACCCGCACCCTGGCGTACGACGGACTGCCGGGCGAGGCCGCCCACCGGGCGCGCGCACAGTTCGCGCTCTGGCGGCGGTACACCGCCGAGGCCGTGGAACGGCTGGCCGGGTCCGGATCCCTGACCGGGACCGGCTTGCGCTTCGCCGACGGCATGCGTGCCACCGTGGCACCCTGGCTCGCCCTGCCGCTGCCCGCCGCCGCCGAGCAGGCGGCGGACCGGGTACGACGGGAACGCGCCGGGGTCTGACCCCCACCCGCCCCGCCCCGGGTCCTCCCTCGCCCGGGGCCCTCAACCCCGGGGAACCGTCATCCTCACCGAACCCCGCGCCGGCAGCGTCGCCGTCGCCGACCCCGTCCACTTCCTCGCCCGCGACTTCACCCGGCTCGGAGTCCGCCCGGGCACGGTGCTGCACGTCCAGGCGTCCCTGCGCGCCCTCGGCCCGGTACCGGGCGGGGCCGGCACCGTGGTCGAGGCCCTGCTCGAAGCCCTGGGCCCCGGCGGCACCCTGGTCGCCTACACCGCCACCCCCGAGAACTCCGCCACCTCACGCGTCCACCAGGCCGCCACCGCCGGGCGCTCCCCGGCGGAGGTCGCCGACTACCAGGCCCGGATGCCGCGCTTCGACCCGGCCGCGACCGCCGCGTCCCCGACCATGGGCGCGCTCTCGGAGGCGGTCCGCACCCACCCGGGCGCGCTCCGCAGCCGCCATCCGCAGACCTCCTGGGCGGCGGTCGGCCCGCTCGCCCGGGAGATCACCCGCCGCCACCCCGACACCTGCCACCTCGGCCCGGACTCCCCCCTGGGCCGGCTCTACGACCTGGACGCCAGGGTGCTGATGATCGGCGTCCCGATGGACCGCTTCACCGCCTTCCACCTGGCCGACCTGCGGCTGCCCGACGTGGCCGTCCGCGAGTACCGCTGCGTGGGGGAGGGCGGCTGGACCGCGTTCGAGGCGCCCGACCTGGACGACCTCCACTTCGGCCCGCTCGGCGCCGAGGTCCTGAAGGCCGCCCGGGGCGTCACCACCGGCCGCATCGGCAGCGCCGACTGCCGGCTCGTCCCGGTACGGGAGGCCGTCGACCTCGCCGAGTCCGTCCTGCGCCGCACCCGCCACTGACACCCCAGCCCCGTGCGCGGGACGTCGGCCCGGCCGACTTCCCGCGCACAGGGGTGTGAGGGGGCCTGGCCTCAGCGGGCCGCGAGCTCACCGGTGACGACCGGGCGGACCCTGGTGAGCATCAGGTCGAGGAACTGCTCCGGCTCCCGGAACGACGCGAAGTGGCCGGCGCCGCGGATCAGGGCGAAGTCCTTGACCGGGGCGCTGACGGCGTCGAAGAGGCGGCGGGCCGGCCCGGGCGGGGTGAGGACGTCGCTGTCGCCCTGGAAGACGAAGAAGGGCAGCGCGAAGTCGGTGCCCTCGGCCCACTCGTCGACCGCCATGGCCTGCGGGCCGAGCCGCTCGGCGAAGGTCATGCCCTTCAGGTAGGTCCGCAGTCCGCGCAGGGTGTGCAGGGGCGAGAACCAGAGCGAGCGGACCACGACGGTCTTCATGGTGTCGAAGGTCAGCGGGTCGGTGGTGACGACCAGCTTGTTGAACTCCGACCACTGGTGGGTGCTCCAGGCCGTGGCGTCCGGGCCCATCGCGGTGGCGGCGGCCAGTTCCTTGCGCTTGCCGGCCGCGCGGAGGCGGTCCAGTAGGGCGTCGTACGCGGGGTGGCGGCGGCCTCCGGCGAGGACGTTCTGGTCGGTGCCGACGTAGGCCGAGTACAGCTCGGGGTGGTTGCGGGCGAGGCGCAGGCCGAGCACGGTCCCGATCGAGTTGGCGACCAGCAGCACCTTCGGCACGCCGAGCCGGGCGCGGACGTACTCGGTGACCTCCAGCGCGTCCCGGTACACCCGGTCGAGGGTCATCTCGCCCTGCCCGTCCGGGCCGCCGTGGGCGAAGGTCATGCCGCCGCCGCGGATGTCCCAGCGCACGATCGTGAAGTGCCGCTCCCAGGCGCGGGTGCGGGGGACGAACGGCAGGTTGGAGGCACCGGGGCCGCCGTGGACCTCCAGCACCACCGGGTTGTCGAGGCTCTCGCCGCGCACCGAGACCCACTGGTCGATGCCGCCGATCCGGACGAACCCGGACTCGTCGATGCCGGCCGGCGAGGTGATGCGCATCCGCTCGGCGTTGGCGTGGCGCTTCAGGGCCCGGTAGCCGAGCAGACCGGCGACCGGGGCGGTGAGGACGGCGGCGGAAGCGGTGAGGACGGTGGCGAGCATGGTGGTTCCCCCAACTGTGTACGGCATCAGCAGTTTGATGTGTTTAAGGTATATACAGTTCCTGTCGGTGTCAACGGACCCGGCACGGCGCAGACGAGAGGGAGAGCCGCATGGCCAAGGAGAAGGCGCGCGACCTGCGCACGGGCATCGCGCTGCTGTGGGGCGAGCAGGAGCGGCCCACCCGGGGCCCCAAGCCGAGCCTCACCCCGGGCCGGATCGCCGAGGCGGCGGTCGCCATCGCGGACGCCGAAGGCCTGGACGCGGTCTCCATGAACAAGGTCGCCGCCGAGTTCGGGATGTCCGCGATGGCGCTCTACCGGTACGTGCCCGGAAAGGCCGAACTCGTCGAGCTGATGGTGGAGGCCGTCCTCGCCGACGCCCCCGACCCCACCGCCGCCGGCCCCCACTGGCGCCCCCGCATCGTCGCCTGGGCCCGGGCCTCCGAGCAGGTCCACCGCGCCCACCCCTGGCTGCTGGCCGCCACCGCGATGCGCCGCCAGCTCATGGGCCCCCACCAGCTCGGCTGGCTCGACGCCGCCCTCACCGCCCTGGCCCCCACCGGCCTGAGCGCCTCCCAGCAGCACCGGGTCTTCGTCCTCGTCGCCGGCTTCGTCCGCACCCACGTCCAGCAGCTGCTCGACTTCGACGAGGAGCACAGCCGCGAGTGGGGCCGCCTCACCGGCGAACTCCTCGCCCGCCACCCCGACCGCTTCCCCACCCTCACCGCCGCCATCACGGCCGGCGCCTTCGCCCCCGACACCGCCGACCCGGACGCCGCCGACTCCCTCGGCTTCGGCCTCGACCGCATCCTCGACGGAGTCCAGGCACTCATCGACCGGGCCTGACCGGCACGGGCGCCCGGGGACCGGATGGCACGGAGATCAACCACTCGTTCGGCCGGACGGTTGGCGCCATCAAGTTCCCGATGGTGAACCTCAAGGTCCGTTTCGCCGATGCGTCATATGCCATCGGTGACGACGGCCAGGAAGGCGAGAAGTTCCGTGGTTGGGATGTGTGCGTGGCGGCAAGTGACAGCAAGCTCTGCCCGACCACCGGCCGAGGTGACTGACCGGGCCGAGGACGAGTGAGGCAGCCGATGACGTCAACAGCTCCTGTGACACCGGGGGCCCTTACCGGCCTGTACCGGGCCGTGCGGCCCCGCGTGGACAACGGCCCCGGCCATCCCCCGGCCGAGAACGTCGAAACCACGATCGAGTTCGCCTTCCAGGCGCCGTCGCTGTGGCGGCTCGACCTCGGCGGCAGCATCGCTGTCCGAGACGGCAACCACACGCCGTGGACACCGCCGGGACTCTCCTTCCCCGGTGACGGCTGGCCGTGGGCCTTCGACCCCGACCCCGCACGGCTCGTCCTACCAGCCTTGCCGGACCCGGAAATCGGCCATCGGACCTCGCACGACGGACGGGAGGCCGTGCAGGCGGGACTGGCAGGACCCGAGGGCGTGCGGCTGCACCTGGTCATCGACGGCGAGACCGGCATGGTCCTGAGGGCGACCGCTCCGGGCACCGCCTACGTGGAGGAACTCACCGGCCTCGGATTCCCCGAGTCGTTGCCGGTGGAGCAGTTCATCCAACCCGAGTACGGCCAGGAGCCGCCTGACCGGTGGGAGCGTATCCGCGAGTACTACCGCACCCGGCCGCTTCCGGTGCCCGCCTCGTGGCCGGGCCCGCTCGGGCAGCCGTCGCCGATCGACGGTGACTCCGACACCGGCTTCCTCGTCCTGGACCTCGACGCCCGGCCGTCACCGGACGCGCCGACCGCGGCCCAACTGGTGCGCCAGCCACCGGCCGAGCCGCCGTACTCGGCCGGCTGGGCCCGCAACCCGAGCCATCACCTCCATCGCTGGCGGGACGCTCACTGGCAGTGGACGCTGGTGCTCTCCGATCACCCGTTGACCGTCGAGCAGCTGAGACTCGTCCGGGAGGAACTGGCGGGCGCGGGATAGACCTTCCCGCGCCTCGGCGGGCATGGCCCTGCGCGGGAAGTCGGCCGGGCCGACTTCCCACGCACGGACGGTCGATCCGAACCGCTCAGGTGGTGAGGTGGTCGAACTCGCCGGCTTTGGCGCCGCGGATCCAGGCGTGGAGCTTGGTGCGGGTGGTGGTGACGACGGTGTCGGGGTCATCGGACTCGCGGATGTGGACCAGCTCACCGGTAGAAGCAATCTCGACGCAGTTGGCCTGGTCGCTGCTGAAGCTGGACTTCTGCCAGTTGAGTTGGCTCATGGTCACCGTCCTCGGATCTTGTAGCGGATGCGCTGGAGCAAGCCTCATGAGTCGCGAGATGTGGGCGAGGGCTCGGACGCTACTGCTTCAGGCTCGCCCAGGAATGGCAAGTCCTGGGGTTATTCGTCGTCATCGTCGCAGTTCGGCCCGTCGAACCTGCTGGTGCTCTACCACGCCGGGCTGGCTGCGATGCCTGTGCCCCGGCGGGGTCCGCCGGGGCACAGGGGGTGATGCTCAGGTGGTGAGGTGGTCGAACTCGCCGGCTTTGGCGCCGCGGATCCAGGCGTGGAGCTTGGTGCGGGTGGTGGTGACGACGGTGTCGGGGTCATCGGACTCGCGGATGTGGACCAGCTCACCGGTAGAAGCAATCTCGACGCAGTTGGCCTGGTCGCTGCTGAAGCTGGACTTCTGCCAGTTGAGTTGGCTCATGGTCACCGTCCTCGGATCTTGTAGCGGATGCGCTGGAGCAAGCCTCATGAGTCGCGAGATGTGGGCGAGGGCTCGGACGCTACTGCTTCAGGCTCGCCCAGGAATGGCAAGTCCTGGGGTTATTCGTCGTCATCGTCGCAGTTCGGCCCGTCGAACCTGCTGGTGCTCTACCACGCCGGGCTGGCTGCGATGCCTGTGCCCCGGCGGGGTCCGCCGGGGCACAGGGGGTGATGCTCAGGTGGTGAGGTGGTCGAACTCGCCGGCTTTGGCGCCGCGGATCCAGGCGTGGAGCTTGGTGCGGGTGGTGGTGACGATGGTGGTGGGGTCGTCGGACTCGCGGACGTAGACCAGCTCACCATCGGAAGCGATTTCGAGGCAGTTGGTCTGCTCTCCGCTGAAGCTCGACTTCTGCCAGTTGAGCTGTTCCATGCTTACCTTCCCTGTACTGCGTAGCGAATGTGCTGGAGCAAGCCCCATGAGTCGCGGTATGCGGGCGATGGTTCGGATGAGCCGGTCGACAGAGGTGGGAGTGCCAAGCCCTTGAGTCGTTCGAACTGCCGCCGGAACGAGGCTACTCCTTCGGGCTCGCCGAGGAACGGCGAGCCCTGGGGCTGTTCCATCAGGACCGTGTCCAGCCTGGAGTGTCGGCCGTGAAGCAGCATGAACGGGGTGTCGGCAGACGCGAAGACGACGCAGTCGAACGGCAGGATCTGGATGGTGATGTGAGGCAGCCTGCCGACCTCGATCAGGTGGTTCAGCTGGTCGCGCATGATGGTCGGTCCGCCGTACATCGTTCGTAGTGCTGCTTCATGGATCACGGCATGGAAGGGCGTCTTGTTCTCGACGCTCAGGATTCGTTGCCGCGCCTGCCGGAACTCGACGGTCTTTTCCGAGTAGTCGAGGATGACCTCGCTGTAGGCCTTGGTCTGGAGCAGGCCAGGGATCAGTAGCGTCTCGTACGTGTCCAGGCGGGTGGCGCTGTGTTCGAGCTCGGCGAGATCGAGGGCTGAGGTCGGAACGTGGTGCCGGGAGTCGGACCACCAGCCCTTGCCGTTGCTCTGGCTCATGGCGAGGAGGCCTGCACGGTACTCGGGATCGTTGGCTTGGCAGGCGTCGAGCCAGAGAAGCAGACGCGCAGGATTGATACCAAGCCTGCCCGATTCGGTGTGGCTGACGGCGGGACCTTTCATCCCGATCTGCTCACCGAGTTCCGGCAAGGACATGCCCGTGCTGTTGCGGAGACGTCGCAGCTCATCGCCAAGTCGGCGCTGGCGCTCACTGATTACGGTCCTGAATCCCACGCACATGCCCTTCTCGCACAGTGGTTCGGCCGACGGGGTGGCCGTCTACTGAAAGTGTAGGCCTAGTTGCGGAGAGTGTTGCAGGATTGTGGTCATTGGCCCTACAGTCCAATCACCAACTACTCCGCACCGCTGGGAGATTCCCCATGTGTGACCCCAAGCTCAACTCCCCCTCCCTCACCGTCTCGCGCGAGGTGTTGCGTGATGCCATGGCGCGCGCCGGGTACGCCGATCCCTCCATCGGGGATGCCGAACTCGCGCTCGCGGAGCTGATCGTGAACGCTTGGCGGCACGGGGCGACGCCCTCGCCCGTGGTGGCGGTCGTGATCGCCGGCAAGACGCTCCGTGTCACCGTCGCCGACCGGAGTTCCCAGCTTCCATGGCAGCGGAAGCCGTCCGAACTCGCCGAATCCGGCAGGGGGTTGCAGCTGGTGGAGGGGCTCACCCACCGTTGGGGCGCCGAGCCGCAGACGCTGGGCAAGCGGGTCTGGTTCGAGCTGGACGGCATGGCGTGAACGCCCTGCATCCGATCCGCCCGGCCGATCCGGCGATCCACCACCTCACCCGCCGGCAGCTCACCCAGTTGATCGTGGAACTCCGCACCGAAGGCCGCGAGTTCGGGCTGCTCTGGCCGTCGGCCGGGCCGGGCGAGACGACTCTGGACGGCCGGGGTCTCGTTGCTCTCGGCAATGTCCCGGCCAGCACTTTGGTCAATCTCCTCGCGCTCATCCGCGAGTTCAGGCGCCACCAGGGTCGCCGGTGACAGCCTTGCTGGTTCTCGTCCTCCTGGCCGCTGCCGTCGGTGGCGTCTGCCAGGTCTGCTCCCAGCGGTTCCGGGAGCGCCGCCGCACCGAGGTGTAGGTGTCGGTCGTGGCGCGCGGGCTCTGTCGGTCGGGCGGGGCCCGCAGCGGCGTGCGTTCCGGTCAGGCGAGTTCGCGGACGGCGGCGGCGACGGCGCCGAAGTCCTTGCGCAGGATCTTGGAGTGGTTGCTCGGGACCTTCGCGCTGAGCTTGATGTTGGGGTTGCGGGCGGTCACGGCGCCGAGGCCGGCGCGGAGCTGTTCCATCACCTTCGGGTCGCCGCCCAGGTTGCCGCCGGTGGCGAGGACGTACCGGGTCGGCACGGTCACGCGGTCGAAGACCGGGTCGAGGGCGGCGGGCGCGCAGAGTTCGTTGAGCTCGATGTTGATCTCGGCGTGCTGGACGGCGCTCATCCGGGCGGCCAGCCCGATCCGGCGGCAGATCGGGAACAGCGGGCTCAGCCGGCGGAAGAGCTTGCGGACCTGGGCTTTGGTGGCGTCGTCGAGCCACTCGTGGGTCATCGCGCCGTCCACGGACACCGCCCCGAGGACGCGGTCCGGGTGCCGGGCGGTCCAGTGGACGGCGAGCATGGCGCCGTAGGACCAGCCGACCAGGATCGGCCGCTCGACCCCCCGCGCGGTGAGGACGGCGTCGAGGCTGCGGACGGACGACTCGAAGGAGTAGTCGGAGGACGTCCCGGACTTGCCGCGGGCGCGCTCGTCGTAGCTGATGTGCCGGTAGCCCGGGCCCAGGGCGGCGATGACGTGCTTCCAGTGCGACCGGTCGGCGTAGGAGCCGTTGAGGTAGACCACCGCCTGTCCGGGGCCGCCGGTGTCGGTCACGGCCAGGGCGGTGTCGTCGACCGGCACCATGCCGGTCCAGGCGGGGGTCGCGGTGTTCGTCCGGGTGGTCATGGTGTGCCTTCCTGGGCGGGGGAGCCGGGCGCGGGCGGGGGCTGAGGGGGTCTCAGAGGCTGCGGGCGGTGATGTCGCCGTGCGGGGTGGTGGCGCGGATGGCGAGGGTGGTGGTGCCGTCGTTGCGCAGGGCGTTGCTGATCCGGCCGTGGCCGGTGGCGGCGTCGAGGGCGGCGGAGACGCCGGGGGCGGCGTTGACGGTGATGTCGCCGGACTGGGTGGCGAGGGTGACGGTGCCGCGGGTGGCCTCGGCGACGCGGATGTCACCGCGGGCGGTGTCCAGGGTGGCGGGGCCGGTGAGGCGGCCGATCTCGATGTCGCCGTCGATGGCGGTGAGGCGCACGCTCGCGGCTTCGTCGATCTTGATCTGCCGGTGGGCGCCGGTGAAGGCGAGGTCGCCGAGGCGGCCGACGACGCGCAGTTCGCAGGCTTCGGTCCGGGCTTCGGCGGCGGAGCCGGCCGGGAGCTGGACGGTGATCTCCAGGGAGCCGGCGCCGAAGAGGGTGTGGCCGGCCGGGGCGGTGCGGATGGTCAGGAAGCCGTCGGCGCAGGTGACGGTGGTCTGCTCGGCGGTGCGGACGTCGCGGTTCTTGGCCGGGTCGGTGGGCCGGACCTCGACGGTGGTGTCGGTGCGGTCGGCGGCGATGAACTGGACGCGGCCGGCGGGGACGTCCAGGACGGCGGCGATCGGGGCGGGGGTGGCGAACTTCTGCATCGTGCTCTCCTTCGTTGTCGGGGGGCGCCGGGGTGGCGCCCGCCGTTTCTGACGATGGAAAAGCTACGTTGCGTTCATTGATGTGGCAACAAGCTTGTTGCGTTGGATTCCTATAAGTGCAGGTCAGATCAGTTAAATCGTTGCAACGGTCCAGAATCAAACGCAATGCCATGAGAGTTGTTCATTGCAATGAGATGAAGGTGAACGCTGTTCCGCACCGGAGGCGACGGTCGGGGCGTGACCGGCTCCAGCCGCAGCCGCCGGCTCGGCCAGGGGCTCGGCTCGGCGGGGCCGAACCAGAGGCGGACGTCCTCGCCGGAACGGACGGGCAGCCGGGGGAAGTCGTTCTCGGCGTGCTCGGTGCGGTGCAGGGCGTGGGCCGGGCCGAGCCGGCGGGCGGCGAAGTGGGAGAAGGCGTCCCCGTCGGAGGGGTGGCAGACGGTGGCGAGTACCTCGCGGGTGCCCGGGCGCGGGGTGAAGCCGGGGCCGCGCAGCAGCAGGACGTCGTCGCTGTCGACCATGGTGGCGTTGGCCGCCTCGCGGTGCGCCTGCCATACCGGGCCGCCGTAGAAGGCCTCCAGCGCGAGCCGGCGCTCGGACATGGAGGGGAAGGCGCGCAGCCAGACGAAGCGGTCCGGGTCGTCCAGGTCGCGGAAGCGGCCGCCGACGGCGATGCCGACGGCCTGCTGGCCGGCCACGAACTCGCGTTCGAACAGCTCGATCAGGGTCTCCCGGGCGCCGGGGTGCAGGGTGTACTGCCGGAACTCGACGATGCTCATGCGCCGCAGGGTAGGAGCGCTCTCCTGACATCCGCTGTCAGTGGATACCGGCGATACTGGCCGGCATGCGCGCGAGTCGGCTGGTCACCCTGCTCCTGCTGCTCCAGAACCGGGGCCGGATGACGGCCGGGCAGCTGGCGGAGGAGCTGGAGGTGTCCCTCCGTACGGTCTACCGGGACGTCCAGGCGCTCGCCGCCGCCGGTGTCCCGCTCTACGGCGAGGCCGGTCACGCCGGCGGCTACCGGTTGGTCGACGGCTACCGGACCCGTCTCACCGGGCTGACCGCCGAGGAGGCGCAGGCGGCCTTCCTGGCCGCGCTCCCGGGCGCCGCCGCCGAGCTCGGCCTCGACGGGGCGCTCGCCACCGCCCGGCTCAAGCTGCGGGCCGCCCTGCCGCCCGGACTGCGCGAGCACGCCGGGCGGGTCGAGGAGCGCTTCCTGCTCGACGCCCCGGGCTGGTACGGCGGCGCGGACGACACCCCGTACCTGGCCGACGTCGCCGCCGCGGTGTGGGCGCGCCGGGCGGTGCTCCTGCGGTACCGGCGGTGGCGGGCGCCGGAGGAGATCGAGCGGCGGGTGGAGCCGTACGGGCTGGTGCTCAAGGCGGGACGCTGGTACCTGGTCGCCGGCGGGCCGTCCGGGACGCGGACGTACCGCGTCGATCAGATCATCGGACTGGGGGAACCGGCCGAGGAGTTCGCCGTGCCGGACGGCTTCGACCTGGGCGCCTACTGGACGGCCTACCTGGAGGACTTCCGGTCCCGGCTGCACACCGGGGAGGCACTGGTCCGGCTCACCCCGGAGGGCGCCCGCCGCCTCGGCGTCCCCCCATCCCCCGCGGGCGGGGGATGGGGGCAGGCCCGGGTGCCCATCGAGTCGATCGACCACGCCCACGGCGAGTTCCTGCGGCTGGGAGCCGACGTCGAGGTGCTGGAACCGGCCGAACTGCGCGACCGCATCGCCGGGACGGTACGGGCCCTGGCGGCCCGGTACTCCGCCTGAACCCCGCCCGGAGCGCGGTCAGGCCACGAAGTGGTCGAACTCGCCGGCCTTTGCGCCACGGACCCAGGCGTTGAACTTGACGCGGGTGGTGGTGACGATGTGGCCGGGGTCCGTGGACTGGCGGATGTAGACGTGATCGCCGTCGGAGGCGATCTCCAGGTAGTCGGCCTGGTCGCTGCTGGTGCTGGACTTCTGCCAGACGAGGTGTTCCACGAGAGACCCTCCTGATGGTTCGTGACGGCCGGCCCGAGGGTACTGCCCCGAGAGCACTGATGGCGGCATCGTTTCGGTCATGTCAATTCGTGCGAGGCGTTGTGCTATTCCATTGGGGTGTCAGTCGTTCCTACACTGAAGCCCCGCCGCACGGGGGCTGCGGGAGGCAGGTTGCCGACGGGCCCGGGGGAGGCGCGTGTGACTGACCGGGGCTGGGACGAGGACGACACCCGGCCGTACTTCTTCCTCTCCTACGCGCACACCCCGAAAGCCGGTGCGCGGGGCGCCGGCGATCCCAACCACTGGGTCCGGCAGCTGTACCGGGACCTGTGCGAGGCGGTGCTGCAGCTCACCACTGTCCCGGACGGGGTGCCGGTGGGCTTCATGGACGAGTCCATGCACCAGGGCGAGTTGTGGGCCGAACGGCTGTCCGGCGAACTGGCGTCCTGCCGGGTGTTCGTCCCGCTCTACTCCCCCCGGTACTTCAACAGCGTCCCGTGCGGGCAGGAGTGGCACGCCTTCACCCGCCGCCCGGTGTACCCGGCGAACCTCGACTCCGAGCGCACCAGCGGCATCGTCCCGGTGCTGTGGGCGCCGATGAGCCGCTACCGGCTGCCGAAGGTGGCCGGCGAACTCCAGTTCAACCACGCGAGCTTCGGGCCCGACTACGCCACCGAGGGCCTCTACGCCCTGATGAAGCTCAGCTACTTCCGCTCCGCGTACGAGCTGGCCGTGCACCGCCTGGCGGCCCGGATCGTGCAGGTCGCGGAGGAGACGGTGATCCCGATCGGGCGGCGGCTCGAATTCAACGGCCTCCCCAGCGCGTTCAACGTCACCGCCCCGACCAAGCAGCTGCGGATCTCGGTGCTCGCCTACCACCAGGGCGAGCTGCCGGAGGACCGCAGCCCCGACTACTACGGCGAGCGGCGCACCGACTGGCACCCGTACCGGCCGGTCGGGTCGCCGATCGCCCAGCACGCGGTCCGGCTGGCACGGCAGTTGGGGTTCCAGCCGACCGTGCACGAGTTCGACGACGAGGTCGAGTCGATCATCGAGGGCAACGCCGAGGCCCCCGGCCTGCTGCTGCTCGACCGCTGGGCGCTGCGCGACCCGCGCCGGCGCGAGCTGGTCCGGCGCTTCGACCGCTCGGACTCCACCTGGGTGAGCGTCCTGGAACCGTGGAACGCCGACGACCCGGAGTGCGAGGAACGCGCGGGCGAACTGGGCCCGTTGAGCGACGAGGCGCTGCGCATCACCCGGCGGGCCAGCCGCCCGAGCTTCCTCGGCGCGACCGGCCCGACCGGGCTGCACTCGCTGGAGGACTTCGACGACGCGCTGCCCCGGGCGGCGATGAAGGCCAAGTACGCCTTCGAGGGCCGCACCAGGGCCGAGCCGGAGGAGCCCCCGCCGCCCCGGCCGAGCCTGCGGGACGCGTTCCGGCGCGGAGGGGCCGGGTACGGACCGGACGGGGACGGACCGGAAGGCCCCGGAACGGACTCCTACGACCAGGGCCCGGGCGCCACCCGCACGAACGGCAACGGCAGCGGCAGCGGCAGCAGAAACGGCAACGGCAACGGAGGCCGCAGCCGCACCGGCCCCCGCAACGACCGTGACGACCGCGACGACCGCGACGACCGCAGCGACCCGTACCGCGAGCACGACCAGTACCGCGACGACGGCGATGACCCCGATGACGGGATGGCGCCCCTGGGAGGACGAGGAAACCGATGACCGAGAACCGCACCAGGAACCTCCGCCTCGGCGGCCTCACCGCCGCCGACCTCGCCGCCCACCGGGAGGCCGAGCGGCAGTCAGCGGCGCAGGACCGCAACGGCCGGATCATCACCTTCTACTCCTACAAGGGCGGCACCGGCCGCACCATGGCCCTCGCCAACACCGCCTGGATCCTCGCCGCCAACGGCTTCCGGGTGCTCACCGTGGACTGGGACCTGGAGGCGCCCGGCCTCGCCAAGTTCTTCCACCCCTTCCTCGACCCGGCATCCCTCGCCGGCACCACCGGGATGATGGACCTGATCGCCGAGTACCGGGAGGAGGCGCTGCGCCCGGTCGAGCACGCCGAGGGCTGGCACCTGGACTTCGCCCGGGTGCACCCGCACGCGCTCTCGCTCGCCTGGCCGTACTTCCCGGCCGGCGGCAGCCTGGACTTCCTCTCCGCGGGCCAGTTCAACCGCGACTACTCCGAGGCCGTCACCCATCTCGACTGGGACATCTTCTACGACCGCTTCGACGGCGGGCAGTTCTTCGACGCCCTCAAGGCCGACATGGCCAAGCGCTACGACTACGTGCTGATCGACTCCCGCACCGGCCTGTCCGACATCGCCGAGATCTGCACCGTCCAGATGCCCGACGACCTGGTGGTCTGCTTCACCCTGAGCGACCAGTCCATCGACGGCGCCTCCCGGATCGCCCAGCACATCCACGACCGCTACCGCGAGCGCGGCATCCGCATCCTGCCCGTCCCGATGCGCATCGACGAGGGCGAGAAGGAGAAGGCGGACGCCGGCCGGGCCCTCGCCCGGGTCCGCTTCGACGGCCTGCCCTCCGGCCTCAACGGCGACCAACTCGCCCAGTACTGGGGCTCCGTGGAGATCCCGTACCGGCCGTTCTACGCCTACGAGGAGATCCTCGCCACCTTCGGCGACCAGACCGGCACCCAGACCTCGATGCTGGCCGCCTGCGAGCGGCTGACCTCCATGCTCACCGACGGCCGCGCCCCCGGCCTGCCGCCGATGGACGAGGCGGTGCGGCTGCGCTTCGTGGACGCGTTCACCCGCCGCCGCCCCTCCGTCCCCGCCGACCTCTACCTCTCCTACGTCCCCGAGGACCGGATGTGGGCGGACTGGATCGAGTCCGTGCTGACCCGGGCCGGCTTCCGGGTGCTGCCCCGCGACCTCAGCGCCGGCACCGACCCGCGCGAGGAGACCGAGCGCGGCATCGACTCCGCGTACCGCACCGTCGCCGTGCTCTCGCCCGCCTACCAGCGCTCCCCGCAGGCCCGCGCGCTGTGGGAGTCGGTGGTCAGCTCCGACCCCTCCGGCACCCGGCGCCAGCTGCTGCCCGTCCGGGTCGGCGACGTGCGCCTCACCGCGCCGTTCAGCAACCGCAACCCGGTCGACCTGGTCGGCCGCGACGAGGCTCAGTCGATCCAGAGCCTGCTGCGCGCCCTCGGCCGGGGCGACGTCCTGCTCGGCGACGCGCCCAGCGGCGGGCCGCGCTTCCCCGGCAGCAAGCCCTCGGTGTGGGACGTCCCGCCGCGCAACCCGTCCTTCACCGGCCGCGCCGCCGTCCTGGAGCAGCTGCGCAACCAGCTGCGCGGCGGCATGGCGGCCGTGCTGCCGACCCCGCAGACCCTGTACGGGCTCGGCGGCGTCGGCAAGACCCAGGTCGCGCTGGAGTACGCCCACCGCTTCATGTCCGACTACGACCTGGTCTGGTGGATCGACGCCGAGCAGACCGAACTGGTCGCCCCGGCCCTGGCCGAACTCGCCCGCCGGCTCGGCCTGCGGGTCGGCGACTCCGTCACCGAGGCCGCCGAGGCCGCCCGCGAGGCGCTGCGGCGCGGCGTGCCCACCGCCCGCTGGCTGCTGATCTTCGACAACGCCGACGAGCCCTCCGAGATCCGCCGCTTCTTCCCCGGCGGCTCCGGCCACATCCTGGTCACCTCCCGCAACCAGGCCTGGACCGGGCACGCCGAGGCGTTGGAGGTCGACGTCTTCACCCGCGGCGAGAGCGTCGAGCACCTGTCCCGGCGCGCCCGCAGCCTCTCCCGCCCCGACGCCGACCGGGTCGCCGAGGCGGTCGGCGACCTGCCGCTCGCCGTCGAGGTCGCCGCCGCCTGGCTGGACACCACCGGCACCCCGGTGGAGACCTACGTCGCCCAACTGCACGCCGAGGCCGCCCGCGCCCTGGCCGTCGGCCGCCCCGCCGACTACCCGACCCCCGTCGCGGCGACCTGGAACGTCTCCATCGGACGGCTGCGCCAGCAGTCCCCGGCCGCCGTGCGGCTGCTGCAGCTGTGCGCGTTCTTCGCGCCCGAGCCGATCTCGATGAACCTCTTCTACAGCGACCAGATGATCCGGGCGCTGGTGAAGTACGACGCCGACCTCAGCGACAAGTTCATGCTCGGCAAGGTGATCCAGGCGATCGGCCGGTACGCGCTGGCGAAGGTCGACGCGGGCAGCAACAGCTTCCAGGTGCACCGCCTCGTCCAGGCGGTGATCCGGGCCGGGATGACCGCCGACGAGCAGGAGGTCGCCGTCCACGAGGTGCACCGCATCCTCACCGGCGCCCGGCCCGTCCTCGGCGACACCGACGACCCGGCCAACTGGCCCGCCTTCGACGAGATCTGGCCGCACCTGTCGCCCTCCAAGGCGCACAACTGCGACGAGGCGGACACCCGCCAGCTGCTCATCGACCGGGTCCGCTACCTGTGGAAGCGCGGCGAACTCGACCGCGCCCGCGACCTCGGCCACGCCCTCGACGCCGAATGGACCAGCAAGCTCGGCGAGGACGACCGGCAGACCCTGCTGCTGCGCTTCCAGCTCGCCAACGTCCTGCGCTCCCAGGGCAACTACGCCGAGGCGCTGGCCCTGGACGAGTCCACCCTGGAACGCCAGCGGGCCCTGCTCGGCGAGCACCACCCGTACACCCTGATGACGGCCGGCTCGCTCGGCGCCGACCGCCGCGCGCTCGGCCGCTTCCAGGCCGCCCTCGACCTCGACCGGGAGATCCTCGACCAGTTCCGCGAACTGTTCGGCGACGACAACCCGCGCACCCTCTCCATGGCCAACAACCTGGCCATCGACTACCGGCTCGTCGGCGACAGCGAAGCCGCCCGCGAACTCGACCAGGAGACCCTCGACCGGCGCACCGCCGTCCTCGGGCCGAAGCACCCCTACACCCTCTCCACCAAGTCCAACCTCGCCCGCGACCTGCGCGAACTCGGCGACTACCGCGGCTCGGTCGACCTCCTCCAGGAAGTCACCTCCGACCTCGGCGACGTCCTCGACCCCGACCTCCCGGAGAACCTGCGCAACGCCAAGTCCCTCGCCGTCTCGCTGCGCCGCATCGGCCAGCTCGCCGAGGCCCGCCGGATCACCAAGGAGACCTACGAGCGCTACCTGGAGCGCTACGGCGCCGACGCCCCCGACGCGCTCGCCTGCGCGCTCAACCTGGCCGCCGACCACAGCGCCTCCGGGGACAAGGAAGCCGCCCGCGACCTGTGCTCCACCGTCTTCGAGGGCCACCGGCGGCTGTTCGGCGACGAGCACCCGTTCACCCTGGCCTGCGCCAACAACCTCGGCATCTACCTGCGCGGCAGCGGCGACGTCCAGGGCGCCATCGAACGCGGCCGGCTCACCGTCGAGGGCCTGACCCGGTCCGTCGGGGCCGAGCACCCCTACACCCTCAACGCGGTGATCAACCTGGCCAACGCCTACGGCGACGACGGGCAGTTGGGGCTCGCCGAGCAGCTCGGCCGCTCCGCCCACCAGGGGCTGTGCGACCGCTACTCGTCCCAGCACCCGGACGCGGTGGCCTGCGAGGCCAACCTGGCGGTCACCCTGCGGGCCGCCAACCGGCACAGCCAGGCCGCCGAACTGCGCTCGCGGTCGATCGCCGAGCTGATCCGGCAGTTCGGCGAGGAACACCCCAACACGGTGTCGGCGCGCGGCTGGAAGCGGATCAACCGCGACCTGGAGCCGCAGCCGGTGTGACCGGGAGGGCGGGGTACGCTGCGGCACCATGAGCACCCCGCCCCCGGTCCTGGTCACCCGGCGCCTCGCACCCGGCGTCCTCGAACGGCTCACCGCCCACCACGCCGTCACCTGCCACGACTCCGACCTGGCGATGGACCGGGCCGAGCTGCTGGCCGCCGTGCCCGGCCGCCGGGCCGTGCTCACCACCCTGGACGACCGGGTGGACGGCGAGTTCCTGGACGCGGCCGGCCCCGGGCTGCGGATCGTCGCCAACCACGCCGTCGGCTACCACAACATCGACCTGGCGGCCTGCGCCGAGCGCGGCGTCCTGGTCTCCCACACCCCGGGCGTCCTCACCAATGCCACCGCCGACATGGCCTGGGCGCTGCTGCTGGCCGCAACCCGCCGGCTCGGCGAGGGCGAGCGGCTGCTGCGGGCCGGCACCCCCTGGACCTGGGCCCCGAACTTCCTGCTCGGCCTGGAACTGGCCGGGACCCCGCTGGGCGTGCTCGGCATGGGCCGGATCGGCCGGGCGGTGGCCCGCCGGGCCCGCGCCTTCGACATGCCGGTCAGCTACCACAACCGGCGCGAACTGCCGCCCGAGCAGGCCGCGGGCGCCGACCTGAAGCCGCTGGAGGAACTGCTGGCGACCTCGACCGTGCTGGTCGTCACCTGCCCGCTCGGCGAGGCCACCCGGCACCTGCTGGACGCCCGCCGGCTGGCCATGCTGCCGCGCGGCGCGGTCGTGGTCAGCATGACCGCCGGGGTGGTGGACGAGGAGGCGCTGGCCGCCGCGCTGGAGTCCGGCGCGCTGTTCGCCGCCGCCGTCGACAACTTCGAGCACGAGCCCGCCGTGCCGGCCGCGCTGCTCGCCCAGGAACGCGCCGTCCTGGCCCCGCACCTGGGCAGCGCCACCGTCGCCACCCGGCAGGCGATGGGCGCCCTGGCGGTGGACAACGTCCTGGCGGTCCTGGCCGGAGGGCAGCCGCCGACCCCGGTACGGCGCTGAGCCGGGCGGGCCCGTAGCCCTGCGGCCCTGCGGCCCCCGCGGCCCCCGCAGCCCCTCGGCTCCGGCTAGCCGGCCGCCCAGGCCAGCGCGGTGGTCATCACCCGGAACGCCCCGAAGTGTGCGGCGCCGGGCTCCAGGAACAGTTCGGCGCCCGGGATGTGGTCGGCCAGCCAGCGGGAGTGGTCGACCGGCGAGAACTGGTCGTCCGCGCCGTGCCAGAGCCAGGTCGGCACCCGGATCGACCCGACGTCGAAGCCCCAGTCGGCGGTGAAGGCCAGCACGTCGTCGATCCAGCCGTCCGCGCCGTGCCGGAACGCCTCCCGGTAGTTGCTCTGCAGCATCCGCCGCAGCCCGCTGTCGGCCACCACCTCCCGGTCGGCGGAGGAGAGTTCGGTGCGCAGCCCGTTCAGCAGCCGGACCGGGTCGTCCTTGATCTGCCGGGAGCGGAACTCCATCGCGTCGGCGATCCGGCCGTGCCCGCGCTCGGCCTCCTTGTACGCGCGGACGTTGGACGGGGTCATCCCCGCGTACCAGTCCAGTCCGGTCGCGTCGCGCGGCGCCAGCCCCACCAGCACCGCCACCCGGCTGACCCGCTCCGGCAGCAGCGCCGCGCAGGCCAGCGCGTGCGGGCCGCCGCCGGAGCGGCCGAGCACCGCGAAGTCGTCCAGCCCGAACTCGTCCGCGATGGCCCGGACGTCGGCCGCCGCCGCGCTCACCCGGCGGCCGAACAGCCGGGCCGAGTCGCCGTAGCCGGGCCGGTCGTACGAGATCAGCCGCACGCCCAGCCGGTACAGCACGGTGCTGCGCGGGTGCGGGCCGACCCGGCTGCCGGGCATGCCGTGCAGCAGGAACACCGGCCGGCCGCGCGGGTCGCCGAGGGACTCTACGGCGAGGGCGCGGTCGTCCGCGGCCTTGACCATCCGTAACGACACCTGCGGCCTCCTCAGTGCTCCCGGTCGGTCTCGTGCTGGTCGGTGCCGTGCTGGTCCGTCTCGTGCTGGTCGGTGCCGTGCTCCTGGTGGGCCCCGTACTCCCGGTCGGTGGTGGTGCGCACCTCCCGGCGGGCCTGCCAGGTGGTGTGCTCGCGGGAGATCGCGTCCTCGGCGTCCCGGGCCAGGCGGGCCCAGACCTCCTCGGCGTCCGGCGCGTCCAGGTCCAGCTCGGCGAGCTGGCGCTGGATCTCGGCCAGCTCCTCGGCGGCCAGCCCGTACGCGGCGGCCAGCGGCCGGTACTGGCGCAGCTGCGCCCACGCGGTGACCGAGGCGGCCACCGCCGAGACCGTGCCCAGCGCGTCGTAGCTGAACGCGCCGAGTGCCCGCAGCAGCGCCAGCACCAGTCCGAGCGCGGGCAGCAGCACGCCCAGCACCCCGGCCCAGTGCCCGGCCCGGGCGCAGTAGCGGGCCTTGGCGCGGTACCAGTCGCGCTGCACCTGGATCCGCTCGCCCAGGTACACCTCGCGGCGCACCGCGAGCGGCTGGTCGCGCAGGTCGCGCATCGGGGCGGTGATCCCCACGCCGCTCCCGGGCAGGGCCGCCGGGCTGTCCCGGAAGGCGTCGAGCACCCGGCCGAGCTGGAAGCGGTACAGGCCCTCGGCGTCCGGCAGGGCGCGCGGCGGCGGCTGGTAGGCGTCGGCCCGGACGGCGTACTTCCAGACCAGCGTCTTCACCGACTCGGCGGCGGCCCGGCCCTCGTACCAGAGGCCCTGCGGGTTCTGCCGGCTGATCACCACCGCCAGCGCGATCGCGCCGAGGTAGGCGACGGCCGCCGGCCAGGCCCAGAGCACGCCGTCGGCGGAGCCGGTCGCGGCGGCGACCACCAGCAGGACCAGCTCCCACGCGGAGAGCCGGACCGAGTGCTGCTGCCCGCGCAGCGAGGCCGCGTCGGCGGCCCAGAAGAACCCGGGCAGCAGGTCCCGCTCACGCACCCAACCGGTCCGTCCCGCACCAGACGCCATGTTCGGCCCCCACCCGTCGCTCAGGTCGCACCGCTCTCCTGCCCCGGGCGGCTTCCGGGTACGCCTGGAGCGGCCCGGGTCGGCCCGCATTGGCCGGGAAGTCCCGGTGGATTGTCCGGTACGCCCCGTGTTCGCTCAGGTACCGAGCGTGCACGGGGCCGGTGGGCCGCCCGGGGCCGGTAGGTGGAGGGGTCGGTAGGCGCAGGGGTCAGTAGGTGTAGAAGACCCGCTCGGCGTTGGCGGCCATCTGCCCGGCGTTCCACTCGGTGCCGCCCGGGACGTTGCCGGAGCGGAACAGCGGCGGGGCGGGGGAGTCCCCGGCGGCCGCCCGGTCGGCCAGCCGGCCGACCGCCGAGGCGACCACGGCCTGCATCAGCGCGCTGGTCACGATGGTGGAGACCGGGCCGAAGGAGGTCTCGGCGCCCGGGCGGGTCAGCTCGCCGTCGCCGACCGCGATCTTGCTGTCCAGCACCACGTCGCAGTGGTCCTTGAGGTACGTGCCGGACGGGTGCGCCGAGGGGACCCGGGCCGGGTAGGCCAGCGAGGTCACCCCGACGACCTTCATGCCGCGGTCCCGGGCGTACCGGGCCAGCTCGACCGGCATCACCTGGCGGCCGGACAGCGAGATCACGAACAGCAGGTCGCCGGCGGTCGCCGGGGTGAGGTCCAGGGTCGCGGTGGCCAGGCCGGAGACCCGCTCCAGGGCGCTGGACAACGGCGCGGGCATCACCGTCACGCCGGACATGCCGGGCACGTTCAGCAGGTTCACCGGGACCAGGCCGCCGGCCCGGTAGACCACGTCCTGGGCCGCCAGCGAGGAGTGCCCGGCACCGAAGGTGAACACCCGGCGGCCTTCGGTGACCGCCTCCGCCAGCAGCGCGGCGGCCGCCTCGATGGTGTCCGCCTCCTCGTCGCGGACCCGCCGGAGGTGGGCGATCGCGGCGTCGAAGTAGCTGCCGACCAGGTCGTTCATCGGGTGCCTTCGCTCTCTGCCGGTGGGGGAGCCGGCCGGGTGGGGCGGCCGGGGTGGCCCGGACCGCCGGTGGAGAAAGCTACGGCCAGCACGGTCGCGCCCCGGTGGTCCCGCTGTCAACAGGAACGAAATTCGGCACCCCGGGCCCCTGCGCGGGCCCGGTTGTCGCCCCGGTACGTCAGAATTGGCGATGAGGACACCGAGGAACGGAGCCAGCGGCGATGTCTGGGCTGATCGACACGACAGAGATGTACCTTCGCACCATCCTGGAGCTGGAGGAGGAGGGCATCGTCCCGATGCGCGCCCGGATCGCCGAGCGCCTGGAACAGAGCGGTCCCACGGTCAGCCAGACGGTCGGGCGGATGGAGCGCGACGGCCTGCTCCAGGTCGCCGGGGACCGCCACCTCGAACTCACCGAGGACGGCCGGCGGCTCGCGGTGCGCGTCATGCGCAAGCACCGCATCGCCGAGTGCCTGCTGGTCGACGTGATCGGCCTGGAGTGGGAGCAGGTGCACGAGGAGGCCTGCCGCTGGGAGCACGTGATGAGCGAGACGGTCGAGCGCAAGGTGCTCGCCATGCTCGGCCACCCCACCCAGTCCCCGTACGGCAACCCGATCCCGGGCCTGGACGAGCTGGGCGACACCAAGGCGGAGGGCGAGGGCTTCGACGCCGGGCTCGTCCCGCTGGACACCGTCAAGCCGGGCGAGTCCGGGGCGGACGTGGTGGTCCGCCGGATCGGCGAGCCGATCCAGACCGACAGCGCGCTGATGAGCACCCTGCGCCGGGCCGGGGTCCGGCCCGGGTCCACGGTCAAGGTGAGCGCCGGCGTCGCGGGCGTGCTGGTCGGCACCGGGGACAACGCGGCGGAGCTGGGCAAGGACATCGCCCAGTACGTGTTCGTCGCCCAGGCCTGAGGCGCACCGGCCGGGTACGACGGCCGGGTACGACGGCCGGGTACGACGACCGGGGCCCGCTGCTCTCCCGTGCAGCGGGCCCCGCTCGTCCTCCCCGTCCCTCCCTGCTCCCTCCCTGATCCCCTCCTGCCCCTCCGCTGCCTCGCCCGGCTTCCCCGTCCGAGCGCCCCTTCCGGCGTCCCCTCGACGCAATTCCTCCCCTCGGCCGATCATGGCAATCCTTGAGTGCCGTCACTCGTACGAGGGGCTTTCCGGGGCTGACCAGCGGGTATGCGGAAGCCTTATCCGGACGTGCGTATGACGGGCCCCGCCTCCGGTGGGAGGCGGGGCCCGTCACTCGCGCGCGTGGTGTCGCGCGCCGCGCGCCCTCGCCCGATAGGCGCAGGGCGGCCGTCCTGGGGCGGGCGGGCCGCCGGGGGCCCGGCTCAGCCCACCGCCGCCGGCTGGGCGGCCCGGGCGCCGTGGAAGACGGGCGCCTCGCGGCCGCAGGCGTACGCCAGCGGGCTGATCAGCTCGGCCGCGTCCGGCAGCCAGCGGTTGAGCGCGGAGGGGGAGCGGGCCCACTGTGAGTAGCCGGTGGAGCCGATCCGGGACGGCGGGGCGACCGTCCAGTCCCCCTCGCCGCGGGCGACCAGGTCCAGCCGGCCGGGCGGCCAGCCGAGCCTGCGCAGCATCTCGGGGAGCTTGGCCGCGACGCCGGGCAGCACCAGGAAGTGCAGCCGCCGGCCGATCCGCCCGGGCGCGGCGGGCAGCACCGCCACCGGGCCGAGCTGGAGGTCCATCCGCTCCATCCGGGCCAGGGCCAGGCAGCCGGCCGTCTCCGGTACGTCCAGCACGTCGAAGGACCGGCCGGTGGGCAGCAGGATCGAGGCCTGGGGCCGCTCCGTCCACCAGCGCCGCACCGCGCCCGGGCCCGCGCTCGCCCTGCGCGCCCAGTCCGCGTCCAGCGGGTGGGCGCCCGGCAGCGTGCAGCGCGGGTCTGCGCAGGAGCAGTGGGCGGGCCCGTCGCCGTCGATCAGCCAGGTGCCCGGGGCGACCTCCCAGTGTCGGTTCTCGGCGTAGCCGACGGCTTCGATGAGCAGCGGGGGCAGGTCGGCGTTCTTGTCCTGGCCGGAGGCGTCGGGGGTGTCTTCCACGCGCTGCTCAACTACCGTGTGTGAGGCTGGTTACGGCCCGGGGGTGCCCGGTTGGGCGCATCCCGGCAATGTCACCCGATCCGGTTACTCAAGAGAGTTGGAGCGGCCGGGGGTGGGCGCAGCGGGGGCGCACGGGAGCATTTCCCAGGGCGCAAGGGGGGTGCGGTTCGTCACCGTGGGTATCCCGCTGGCGTTGCTGATCGCTAACCTGGTGTCAGATTCCTTGGACGGTCGGACAGTCGGCAACAGATCAGCAGAAGCGTCGCCCGCCGGCCGGGTCCGGAGGGTGTGGGGAGGCGAAGCCCAATGGCCGCGAGACCACTCGTCGCACGACAGCCCAACGAGCGCCTGCAGCAACTGATCCAGGAGGCCAGCTGCTCCAACGCCGGCCTGGCCCGGAGGGTCAACCTCTGCGGCGCCGAGCACGGACTGGACCTGCGCTACGACAAGACCTCCGTCGCCCGCTGGCTGCGCGGTCAGCAGCCGCGCGGGCAGGCGCCGGCCGTGATCGCCGAGGCGCTCGGCCGCAAACTCGGCCGCAGCGTGTCGGTCGAGGAGATCGGCATGGCGGACGGCAAGAACCTCAGCTCGGGCATCGGGCTGCAGTTCGCGCCGACGCTCGGTGCCGCCCTGGAGCAGGTGTGCGAGCTGTGGCGCAGCGACGTCGGCAGGCGGGACTTCCTGACCGGGGCGACGGTCGCCGCCTCCGCGCTGGTGGAGCCCAGCCGGGACTGGCTGATCACCCCGCCGGATCCGGTGGTGGCGCGCGGCGGCGGCCCCCGGGTCGGCCCGACCGACGTGGCCGCGATCAAGGCGACCACCGCGATGCTGGTCGACCTGGACCACCGCTTCGGCAGCGGGCACGTGCGCCCGGTGGTGGTGCACTACCTCAACTCGGTGGTCTCCGGCCTGCTCGGCGGCGCCTACCGGGAGGAGACGGGGCGCCAACTCTTCGCCGCGGTCGCCCGGTTGACCGAACTGGCCGGCTACATGGCGGTGGACACCGGGCAGCCCGGACTGGCCCAGCGCTACTACATCCAGGCGCTCCGGCTCGCCCAGGCGGCCGACGACCGCGGCTACGGCGGCTACGTGCTGGCCGCCTCGATGAGCCACCTGGCGGCCACCCTCGGGAACCCGCGGGAGATCGCCCAGCTCGCCCGCGCCGCCCAGGAGGGCGCCCGGTCGGTGGCCACCCCGACGGCGATGGCGATGTTCTACGCCGCCGAGGCCCGCGGCCACGCCCTGCTCGGCGACGCCCGTTCCTGCGAGGCGGTGTCGGCCAGGGCGCTGGAGATGATGGAGAAGCGCCGCCCGGAGGACGACCCGGACTGGATCGCCCACTTCGACGACGCCTACCTCGCGGACGAGTTGGCCCACTGCCACCGGGACCTGGAGCAGGCCGGCCCGGCCGAGCACTACGCCCGCCGGGCGCTCGACCTGCACCCGCCGACCCGGGTGCGGCGCCGGGCGGTGGACCTGGTGCTGCTGGCCACCGCGCAGTTGCAGCAGCGGGACCTGGAACGCGCCTGCGAGACCGGCACCCAGGCGGTCCGGCTGCTGAGCGGGCTGCGCTCCAACCGGGGCGTCGAGTACCTGGACGAGTTCCGGCGCCGGCTGGAGCCGTACCGCGAACAGCGGGTGGTCCGGGAGTTCCACGCCCGGGCGGACGCGGAGGCGGCCTGACCCGGGGCGGCCCCGGATCGTCTGTGCAGGGAGCGTGACGGATGTCTCGCCCACGTGGTCACCCGGTGAGCCGAACCGGTAGCGTGGGCGTGACGTCCAAGGAACTGTGATGCCCCCAAGAACCGACGAGATGTGGTCCGCCGTCAGCGCGCGGTCCTGCACAGGTGAGGAATCGCGTTGAGTCAGCGCCGCTCGTACCCCAACTCGGGTGACTTCAACCTGGACGACCTGTTCCGCCCCGAGCCCCAGGGCCAGCCGGGACAGCCCCAGTTCCAGGGGCAGCCGGGGCAGCCGCAGGGCCACTCGGCGGTGCCGCCGGTGGGGCAGCCGTCCGGGCAGCCGGAGTACCTCGGCGAGGGCGGGCACGCGCTGCCGGGCCAGTCGGTGCCGGGCCACGCGGTGCCCGGGCAGTCGCTGCCGGGTCACTCGCTGCCGGGCCACTCCGTGCCGGGGATGCCGTCGCCCGGCCAGGCGATGCCCGCGCCGGGCGCCTCGTGGGGCGGGCAGCAGCCCGGGTACGGCGTTCCGCAGGCCGAGCCGGCCCCGGAGACGCAGTACCTGCCGCCGTACCCGGTCGGCGACCCGCAGGCGGGCGGCTACCCGGCGCCGCAGGCCCAGCCCGGCTACCCGCAGCCCCAGCCCGCTCCGGGCTACCCGGCCTACCCGGTGGCCGCGCAGCCGCAGCAGGCCTACCCGGCGCAGGAGTACCAGCCGGGCTACAGCCAGGGCGGGAACCAGGGCTACACCGGGGACTACGGCCAGGACCGCGGGCCGGACCCCGACGCGACCCAGGCGGGCGGCTCCGGCCGCGGCCGTCCGTCGAGCAAGCTGATCATCGGTGGTGTGGTGGCGGGCTGCGCGGCGGCCGGCGTCCTGGTCGCCGTCCTGGTGAGCGGCGGCGGTGGCGGCGAGACCACGTCGGACAAGAAGAACTCCCCGGTGGCGGCGGGCAGCACCAGCGCCCCCGGGACGGCGAGCGCGAGCGGTTCCGGGGCCGCTGTCGACCCGGACGTCAAGGCGCAGGCGCAGCCGCTGTCGGACCTGCTGGGCACCGCGAGCGACAGCCGCAGCTCGGTGGTCTCCGCCGTCGCCTCGGTGCAGAAGTGCGACAAGCTGCCCGAGTCCCAGCAGGCGCTGACCGCCGCAGCCGGCAAGCGGCGCGAGCTCCAGAGCAAGCTCGGCCAGTTGAAGACGGACAAGCTGCCCGGCGGCCAGCAGCTGGTCGAGCAGCTGAACGCGGCCTGGACCGCCTCGGCGCAGGCCGACGACGAGTACGCGGCCTGGGCGCAGGACGCGCAAGGCTCCTGCGACGCGAAGAAGCAGGACAACCAGCACTACAAGAACGCCGTCCAGGCCAGCGGCACCGCGACCACCGCGAAGAAGCAGGCCGCCACGCTCTGGAACACGATCGCCGGCCAGAGTGGCCTGCCCAACCGCGGCGACGGCGACCTGTAGCGGGCGCGTGAGCGAGCGGGGGCGGGGGCCGGCCGGCCCCCCCCCCCCCGCCGGTGGGCCCCCCCCCCCCCCGCACCCCCGCGGGGGGGCCCCCGCGGGCACCCCCCCGCCCGCCCCCCACCCCCCCCGGCGGCTGGGAC